>DBGBSM010000624.1:0-28700 GCA_048468815.1 Parabacteroides sp. | reverse complement strand
GACTTATGGTTCAACAGCCGGTTGTCGGTGAACCTGAAAGTGCCGGCACCTGAAAAAATCCTGGTAAGCAAGGCGCGCGTAGCCGAGTTTAAAGACTGGTTTACGAAAGAAGGTTAACCGTTTATCTTACCGGGAATTTCTTTTCTATCCGCTCCGTTACCAGCTTCGAGCCGATTACGCCCATCGGCAATCCGGTACCCGGCACGGTAGAGGCGCCTACATAAAATACGTTTCCGAACACTTCGTCGAAATTTTTCGGCCGCAAGGCGCCCACCTGCATCATCGAGTGCGCCAATCCCAACCCGCTCCCTTGGTATAAGTTGAATTGCTCCGCCCAGTCCTGGGGCGTATACACGGTGCGCGAAACGATATGCGGCCGGATGTCGAAGCCGATGCGGAGGGAAAAGTCGGCCAGGATGCGGTCGACTACCAGGTCGCGGTCGCTCCAGTCGGGCTTGAAACGGAGGTCGGGCACCGGAACTACGAAGAAAAGCGCTTCCCCGCCTTCGGGTGCGCATTCCGGGTTGTAGCGCGATACCACGTTGACATAGAAATACGGTTTCTCGGCCGCATCGCTCCGGCGGAACACCCGGCGTGCATAAGCCCGGTAATTATTCCCCAGGTAATAGTTGTGGAGTGCGATGGCCGGGAGCCGGCAATCCAGCCCAATATAAAAGGTAAGCATCCCCATCGTCCACTTCATCCGGCGGAGCTTGTTTTCATCGTACGCTTTCCGGCCGAATATCCGCCCCCGGAAAACGGCCGCATCGGCATTCACCACGTATAAGTCGGCTGTGTGGCGGGCGCCCTCCCGGTCTACGAATCCCCGCAATCCCGAGCTGTCGGTTTCGGCTGCTACGATTTCCGTGCGGTAATCGATGGGAACGCTCTCTTTGGCCAGCTCGGATACCAGCCCCTCCGTAATCCGGTACATGCCGCCTTCTACGTTATAATATCCGTCGTGCCGGAATTCCGTATACGAAAGAAGCGTGTACACGCCGTTGGTTTCGAAGGGTGTACCGCCTAAAAAGAACGCTACCAACGAAACGATTTGCCGGGCTTCGTCGGACGAGAAATACCGGCACACTTGTTTCCAGAATGAGGAAAACAGTATCGGAAGCAACGACGGGTCGGTAGCCGCCAGCTTCTTTACGTAATCCGGAAACGAGTCGAAATTCTGTTTCACCACGATGTCGACGGTGCCGTCGAATAGCTTGCGGCAACTGTCCAAGTAGCGGTTTATCTTGTCCTCGAACTGCGGTTCTACGTGCTCGAACTGCTCCGCCAACCGGTGTGTGTCGCGGTAAAGGCGAAACGGTTGCGGGTTGTTGCGGAAATGCACCGTATACAACGGGTCGACCGGCCGGTAATCGAACGGCAACCGGATGCCGCACTCGCGGGCGAATGCTTCGAACTCATACGACATGCTGAAGAAGCTCGGGCCGGTATCGAACGTAAAACCGTCTTTCTGCAACTGGTTGAGGCGTCCGCCCGGACGGTCGTTCTTTTCGACGAGGCGTACGCGGTACCCTTTCTTGGCGAGCCGGAGGGCGGTGGTAAGGCCGCCGATACCGGTTCCGATTATCAATACGGATGGATTCATCTTGTTTTGTATTGTTCTACTTATAACTATTTATTTTATACCGCCGGTTCCCGGGCAGCGGCTTGCTCCGGGCGACACCGCCCGGTCGGCCGTGCGGGGCGAGCCGCAGCGCCTCCGGTTATTTTCCTGCCTTTCCAATCAGGCGGCGCCAGTGAACGGAGCAGTATCCAGGCGAAAGCGGCCTGTTGCAACGGAATATAAACGAGCCCTTCCGTAAACGGACGGCAGGCCATGCGATTGGCGATAAGCCTGATAAGCAGATATGCCGCTATGTAACCGGCAGTTACCGGCCAGGAAAAGGCGTTCCAAACAGGGATGATACCGAGCGTGGTAACCAGCCAGAATAAACCCGCCAGTAACCTCGACCCGCCGAAAAAAGCCGGCAGGCTGCGGGCGAATCCGTTTACGGCTTCCCGGAAATTCCGATACATACGACACGAAACGCCGCTGTTGCCGGTATAACAGCCCGTCGGGATACCGTTGCTTTTGTAATACCGGGCGATGCGGATGTCTTCGACTGCACGGTTACGTACGCTGCGGTGCGGCTGTAACCGGCGGTAGGTACCGGAACGGAACAGCATAAACTGCCCGTTGGCGGCAGCCAATGCCGGTTGACTCGCTGCTTTCCGTACGGCCCGGAGCGGAAGCAAGGTAAGCAGGATATAGCTCATCAGGGGAACGACCGATTTCTCGCCCCGGGTTTTTAACCGTTGGCAAGGAAATACGCTCAACAACCCCAGCCCGTTGCGCCGCGCGGTAGCTAACGCCCGGCCGATGGCTTCGGGGCCGATTCGCACATCGGCGTCGAGAAACAGGAAATAAGCGCCCGAGGCGTGCCGGGCCAGTTGGTAACAGGCGAAGTTTTTTCCCGTCCATCCTTCCGGTAACGGCAACGACCGGATTAACCGTACCGGAAGCCCCAATGCCCGGCCGGTTTCTTTTACCACGCGCGCCGTGTCGTCGTCCGAACGGTCGTCGCACACGATGATTTCGAGCGGACGTACCGCCGAGCGGCTCAGGTCGGTCAGCAAGCTGCCGATGGTACGGGCTTCGTTGCGGGCCGGTATCAGTACGGAAACCGATGGCTGTCGTCGCCCGGTAGCCGGTAGCAACGTTTCCCCTGCGAACAGGTTAACGAGTACCACCGCTAACTGGATGCCGGTAAAAACCAGCACGATGCAGGCTGCCAGCGTTTCCATTTACCCTTGCGGCGTATAAGCGGCCACTACGATGAACATAAAGGTTTGCATCATCAGGAACGGAAGCGCCATCACGTTTACCGTAACGATCCGGTTTTTCCGTATCAACCACAGAAAGAACAGGGCGGCAATGCCCCATACCACGTAGTTTTGTAACGGAATCACTTCGCCTTCCCAGTGCCAGAGATCCATTTTCGGAGCGGCCATTTCCAGAAATACGTCGTAAAGCAGCATAATCAATACGGTGTATACCCACTGCAATGCGTTCGAGCGAGTGAGCAGGGTGGCCGTACAAGCCGCTGCGTAGGTTACGAACAACCAGTTGATTCCGATAATCAGCGGCGTATCGTACAGTTTGTATCCCAAGCCGCTGCCATACGTATATTGCCCGAAAATCAATCCGGTTTTTACTCCGGTTACTTCCAGCAGGTAACCGATAATCACGATGGCAGCGAATACCAGGATTTTTCGCGGCGTATACGGCGCCTGCGAAAAGAAAAGCAGGATGAGCGTACTGGCCAGCAAGGCGGCCGGAATCACCCGGAGCGCCGCCTGATGGGTGTGCGGGTCGAGCAGCCAGATAACTCCCATGATGTAAATAAAGAAGGCCACCAGCCCCAGCGTAACGAGCTGTACGCTCCGTTTGCCGATAAATTTAATTCTGGTTATCATATCGGTGAATGCCGTTAATGAGGTATTTTTCCACTTTGCGGTAAATCTGGCGGAACCATACGGTGTACTCGTCGGGCGCCGTTTCCAGGTGCCGGCTCAACTGGCCGGACGTAACGTATTTCCATTCGTGCACTTCGTTCCGGTCGATAGCGGGCAGCTCGTCGGTAAACCCGATGAATACCGTATCCAGCTCGTGTTCGGTAAGTCCGTTGCCCAGCTCGGCTTTATATAAAAAACGGAAAATAGGGTGCAGCCTGCACCGGATGCCCATTTCTTCCTGTAACCGGCGGTGCGCCGCCTCCCCGTAACTTTCGTGCGGCCCGGGGTGGGTACAGCACGTATTGGTCCATAAGCCTCCCGAGTGGTATTTTTGCAGGTTACGCCGTTGCAGCAACCACTCGTCGTGCCGATTGAATAGAAATACCGAAACGGCCCGGTGCAGGAGCGCCTGCCGGTGGGCCTCCATCTTTTCCATCGTTCCGGTAACCTCGTCGCGTTCGTTAATCAGAACCACGTATGTATCTGTCGTATCCATCTGTTTGTCGGTTTAAATCGAATCCACTTTTTCCAATACGAAACTCCGGGTAAGCAGTAGCAGCTTGTTCCATCCGGACAGGCGTATCCGTTTCAGCATCAATGCGCAGGCCGGTGTTTGCTTGATTTTTTTCAGCAATTGCAAATAATAGGTATAGGCTACGTATACGCCCAGCCGGCAGTTCGGAGGCAATTGCCGGATGCCTTCGTACGCTTCGGCGAACTCGTTTTCTATTTCCCGGATAACAGCCGCTTTGCCCGTTTCGTCGAGTCCGCTTTCCGTGAACGACGGGAAATAGCTGCGCCGGAGCGTTTCCGTATCGCTTTTCAGGTCGCGGAGGAAATTCACTTTCTGGAAAGCCGAGCCGAGCTTCGCCGCCGGTTCTTTCAGCCGCTCGTAAAGTACCGCATCGCCGCCGGTAAATACTTTCAGGCACATCAATCCCACTACGTCCGCCGAGCCGTAAATATACTGCCTGATTTCGTCGGCGTTCCGGTATTGTTTTTTCCACAAATCCGTCCGCATACTCGTTATAAAGGCGCGAACCAGGCTGTCGTCGATGTCGTAATGCCGTACTACGGTAACGAACGAATTCACCACCGGATTCAGGCTGATGCCCTCGTGCCGGGCGGTTTCGTAATCGGCTTCCAGCCGGTCGAGCAATGCTGCCTGGCGGTATCCTTCGAAAGTATCCACGATTTCGTCGGCCAGCCGTACGAATCCGTATATCCCGTAGATGGCGGTGCGCACCCCGGGAGCCAGCAAACCTGCTGCCGAGTAAAAAGAAGTACTGTAGTTCCGCGTAACCGTCCGGCTGGTATCGAACGAAGTCCGGGTGTAAAGTGTATCGTCCATAAAGATTCCGCTATGCTATATCGTGTACGGCGTATAGCAAGTAAACAAAAACCGGAAGCTAAAAGTTGAAGGGTACGGAGCGTTCGGAACGTATTTTATCGCCGGGGCCCGGGATAGGGAAAAAGAAACGAGGACGGAAATCCGGTGAAAAGAATAGATTTATGCTACCGGCTTTGGGTACCCGGAACGAGCGTTAGTTTGAATAAGCGTTAAAAAATAAACGAATCCGTGCCGGCTTTCGGGCGTTAAACGAATAAATCGTACTTTTAGTGCCGGTTACCGGCTTTCCCGGAAATACCCCGGTCCTTTTGTCGCCGGCGTTTCTTCCGGGTAAATAGCTTGCCGTACGTATGAATAACCAACTTCGGAAAACCATGAATACACTTCGACTTCACGTATTTCTTTTTACCGTTTTACTGGCGTGCGGCCCCTTGCACGCACAATACAAATGGGAAAATCCGCTGAAACAGCCTTTCCCGACAGTGCGCGGCCAAGCCTGGCAAGCCGAACTGAACGGCACCTATGTGCGCCTGCCGCAACGGGCCGAGGCTAACGTACGCCAGCCTGTATGGGATTTGTCGCGTCAGAGTGCCGGGTTGTCGGTGGCCTTTTGCTCGAATGCTCCCGAAATAAAAGTGCGTTACGTAGTTACCGGCGGTTTCGCCATGCCGCACATGCCGTCTACCGGCGTGTCGGGTGTCGATTTGTACGCCACGGATGCGAACGGCCGGAGCCGCTGGTGCGCCGGAAGATATGCTTTCGGCGATACGGTTACCTATACGTTCGGCGGCTTGACTTATGCCACGGAACGTACAACGGGGTACGAGTACCGGTTATTCCTTCCTTTATATAATACGGTGTCGTGGCTCGAAATCGGAGTGCCCGACAGCGCTTCGTTCCGGTTCCTTCCGGTATCCCGCGAAAAACCGCTGGTGATTTACGGAACTTCCATCGCACAGGGCGCTTGCGCTTCGCGTCCCGGGATGGCTTGGGGCAATATCCTGGGGAGGAAGCTGGAGCATCCCGTAATCAATCTCGGCTTTTCGGGTAACGGGAGGCTCGAAAGCGAGCTGTTCGATTTGCTTGCCGAAATCGACGCCCGGATGTATATCATCGATTGCATGCCCAACCTTTCCGGGAAAGAGCGGGCGGTGGTGGTTTACGACCGTGCGGTGGCCGGCGTAAAGAAGCTTCGCGTCACTACGCAGGCTCCGGTATTGCTGGTGGAGCACAGCGGATATACCAACGAGTTCAGTTCCGAAAGCGCCGAAGAGTCGTACCGGGTTGCCAACCGGGAATTGCGTAAAGCCTACGAATCGTTGACGAAAGAAGGTGTGCCCGGCGTGTATTACCTTACCAAAGAAGAAATCGGCTTGTCGATGGATGCGATGGTGGAAGGGGTTCATCCCAGCGATTTGGGCATGCAGCAATATGCGGACAGCTATGTAAAGAAGATACGGGAGATTCTGCACGAAGAAGCCGATAGCGTTTTTACACCCTGCAAGCAGCAGCGGGATGCTTTTTACGACTGGAACGGACGTCACGAAGAGATTTTGCGGCTGAATGTGACGGATGCGCCGGAAATCGTCACGATAGGTAATTCCATTACGCATTTCTGGGGGGCGGAACACGACGGGGCTAATCTGCGAGGGCAAGACTCCTGGGAAAAGCTGTTCAAAGGGAAGAAGGCCCGTAACCTCGGCTTCGGATGGGACCGGATAGAAAACGTATTGTGGCGTATTTACCACGGCGAGCTCGACGGTTACCGGGCTAAACAGATCTTTTTGTTAATCGGAACGAATAACCTGGCCACCCATACCGACGATGAAATCGTTAGCGGGATTTGCCGGATAGCGGAAGCGATCGAAGTGCGGCAACCGGGAGCCAAACTCTGTGTGCTGGGTATCCTTCCCCGGAAAGGGATGGAGGCGCGTATCCGGCAAATCGACGCCTGTCTGCAAAAGCGGCTCGCTTCGACAGATGCCGTATATATCGACCTCGCTCCGCAACTGACCGATGAAAACGGATTGATTATCCCTTCGTTGTTTACAGACGGGCTTCATCCGAACAAGGAGGGATACCGGCGGATGGCGCAGGCTTTGGCCGGGTATTTGTAAGTTCCGGCGCGGATATTTCTTTTTCTTTTATCTTTGCTCCGTAATACATGACGGAAGTCGATAGCCTGCCTGTCGTGGTGCAACACAATGCATTTTTCGCCAGGTACTATGTTCTTTGTCCGAAAGAATCAAAACGAAGACATGATGAAAAAGCCCTTCTTTATTTTATATTGTTTGTACACGCTCTTTACCTTACAGGCAGCCGGGCGAGGTTATTCGAATTATTATTTTTCTCATATTTCGGGCGAGAACGGTCTTTCGCAGAGTAATGTAAAAGCCATTTTGCAGGATAGCTACGGATTTATGTGGTTCGGAACCAAGAACGGACTGAACCGATTCGACGGCGCTTCCATCGTACAGATGGATTGCGACGATTATGCAGCCGGTACGGGCAACCACAATATTTCGGCCTTGTTCGAAGATAAAGAGCGCTGTTTATGGGTAGGTACCGACCGGGGCGTATACCGCTACGATCCGGCTTCCGGCCTTTTTACGGCCATGAATATGCAAACGGATGCCGGTATAACCATGAGTAACTGGGTAGCGGCCATTACAGCCGATTCGGTGGGGAATACCTGGATTGTGATTCCCGACCAGGGGGTATTCCGGTACGAAGCTGAAAAACTTTATTTTTACGAGGTAACCGATAAAAAGCACTTTAAATCAGAGTCGCCCCAATGCATCCTGGTACGTCCCGACGGTGAAGTTTGGGTAGGTACGTGGGGAGCCGGTCTTTTCAGGTATCGCCGGCAGACCGATACATTCGAGCCGTGCGGAACCGGTACCGCCGGCAATTCGCTGAAAGGAAAGAATATAAACAGTATCTGCAATTACGGCGACTGGATAGCACTCGCTATCCACGAAGGCGAAATGAAGAAATACCATCCGGCTACCGGGCGGCTGGAAAAAATAGACATACCGGGGATAGGCCATACATTCGTGCGTACGGTGGCGGGTTTCGACGACGAGCTCTGGGTAGGAACCCACGAGGGACTGTTTATCGCAAACGAGAAAAAGAATAAGGTAACCCATTGGAAACCCGACCTGATGCGCCCTTTCAGCTTGTCCGACAAGATTATTTATACCATTTACCGCGACCGGGAAGGCGGAACCTGGCTGGGAACCATGTTCGGGGGGGCGGATTACTTGCCGCACCGCGATTTGCTGTTCGATAAATACGTGCCGGGAAGCGACGGAAATTCGCTACCTACCAAGCTGGTACGCGAAATCGTTTCCGATAGCCGGGGCGATATCTGGATAGGCACGGAAGACAGCGGGGTACATATATTGAACGTGGCGTCCGGACAAGTAAGGCGTCCCGAGTTTTACGGCGCCGGTAAGCGCAGCCACAACGCCGTATTGAATATGTTCGTAAAAGGAAACGCCGTATTCTGCGGCTTGTTCAAGCAAGGATTGGATGTAATCGGAACGACCGGAAACGGGGTGAGGCATTATAGCCCGGAAGAGCTGGGCATCGACGACGGAAGCGTGTATTCGTTCTTTATCGATAACCGGGAAGACCGGTGGATCGGTACGGGCTGGGGGCTGTACCGGGCCGCTCCGGAAAGTTTCCGTTTTACGAAAGTGGAAGAGGTGGGGTACGACTGGATTTTCGATACCTTCCAGGATGACGACGGCATGTTGTGGTTCGCCACGATGGGAAGCGGCTTGTGGAAATACGACCCGGTAAAACAGACGTTTAAGAAATATACCTACGAAGAAGGAAACGCCCGTTCGCTGAGCTCCAATTCCGTAAGTTCCGTTATGCAAGACCGGAAGGGGCGCATCTGGATTTCGACCGACCGCGGCGGAATCTGCCGGTATAATCCCCTTACCGACGATTTTACCGCTTTCTCGATACCCGACGGTTTGCCCGACGACGTGGCGTATAAGATACTGGAAGACGCCCGGTCGAACCTGTGGTTCGGAACCAACCGGGGATTGGTGCGGTTCAATCCCGAGACCCGCGAGATAAGGGTATATACCACCAAAGACGGCTTGCTGGGAAACCAGTTCAATTATAAGTCGGCTTTAAAGGGAGCCGACGGAAAGTTTTATTTCGGCGGTATCGACGGTCTCATTGCTTTCGACCCGAATGCTACGGAGAAAATCGATTTCCTGCCGCCCGTTTATATTACCGGATTCCGTATCTATAACCAGGAAATTACGGCCCATACACCCCGTTCTCCATTAACGAAATGCATCGAACATACGGATAAAATCACGTTGCCGTACGACCAGTCGAATATCAGTTTCGATGTCGCCCTGTTGAGTTACTCTACTCCCGAATCGAATCGGTATTATTATAAACTGGCTCCGTTGGATAAAGAGTGGATAAAAGCCGCGAGTAACCGGAATATTTCGTATGCCAAGCTGCCGCCGGGCGATTATACTTTGCAGGTACGGGCTACCAACAGCAGCAAGGACGGACCGTATGCAACCCGTTCGCTGTCGGTTATCATCCTGCCGCCGTGGTGGCAAACCGGTTGGGCTTACGGCTTGTACGGCATAGCGGGCATTTGCATCGTGCTGGGGTGGTTTTCCTGGTACAGGCGGCGTAAGGAAAGGCAGATGAAGGAAAAGCAGAAGTTGTTCGAGGTAGAAAAAGAGAAAGAGCTTTACGAGTCGAAGGTAAGTTTCTTTACCGGTATCGCCCATGAGGTACGTACGCCGTTAACGTTAATAAGCGGACCGCTGGAAGCCATCGGGGAAATGGGTATTACCGACGAGAAGCTGAATAAGAACCTCGGCGTAATCGGACAGAACACGAAACGCCTGCTCGATTTGACCGGCCAGTTGCTCGATTTCCAGAAAATAGGAGCCAGTAAGTTCGAAATAAAACTCGAAACCGTGGATATAACGGCGTTGCTGGACGAAACGCTCGCCCGCTTCGAGCCTACCATTGTACAAAAGAAAAAGGAATCGGTGCGGCTTCTTCCTGCCGAACGGATTCTGGCTGCCGTAGATAAAGAGGCGGTAACTAAGATAATCAGCAATTTGCTGAATAACGCCTTGAAGTATGCGCACCATACCATCCTGGTAGAGCTCTTGCGGGATGAAACCGATTTTACGGTGCGGGTAACCAGCGACGGCGAAAAGATTCCGGCCGCTTCAGCCCGGCAGATTTTCGAGCCGTTTTACCAGATGGAAAAGGAAAAAGAGGCGTTTCGGATGGGAGGAGTCGGAATCGGTTTGCCGCTGGCCCGTTCGCTGGCCGTTTTGCACAAGGGGCGTCTGTATCTGGATACGGAGCAGCCCGGAAATACGTTCGTACTTACCATCCCCCTGAACAAAGAGGCCATGCAACAGCAATGGGTAAAAGCGGCGGAACAAAATAACGAGGTGCTCGACGAGGACACCTCCGTGGAAACCGACTGTATGAAAGGGTACACCCTGTTGTTGGTGGAAGACGATGCGGGCATGGGCGCTTTCCTGCTGGAGCGCTTGCGCGAAACGTTCACGGTGGAAACGGCGGCGAACGGCCAGGAAGCGCTCGAAATCCTCCGGAACAGCCACATCGACTTAGTGGTGAGCGACATCATGATGCCGGTTATGAACGGATGGGAGCTGTGCAAGGCTATCAAATCGGATATGGAGCTGTGCCATATTCCCGTTATCTTCCTTACGGCCAAGAACGACCTCGACAGTAAAATCAACGGCCTGAAGATAGGTGCGGAGGCGTATGTGGAAAAGCCATTCTCGTTCAATTACCTTAAAACACAAATCCTTTCGTTATTGAGCAACCGCAGGAAAGAGCGCGAGGCTTTTTCCAAGCGTCCGTTTTTTCCGGTAGGCGATATGCAGATGAACAAAGCCGACGAAGAGTTCATGAATAAGGTAATCGGGGTGATACAGGATAACATAGCCGACGAGAGTTTTAACGTAGAGCGGATGGCGGAAATCTTATGCATGAGCCGCTCCAGCCTGCTAAGAAAAATCAAGATGCTGTTCAACCTTTCCCCAGTCGACTTTATCCGCCTCATCCGGTTGAAGAAGGCCGCCGAGCTGATTCAGGAAGGCCGGTACCGTATCGGCGACATCGGTTACCGGGTAGGAATCAACTCGCCGTCTTACTTCGGTAAGCTCTTCCTGAAACAGTTCGGAATGACGCCGAAAGAGTTCGAGAAACAAAACCAGGCGGCGAAGGAAAAAACGAAAATCGATTTACCGGAGCATGGGTAATCGAAACAAATGCTTCAAAAAATAGCGCATTTGCGGATTTATCCGCCGCTTATGCGTGTTTGCCGCAAAAATCGTATTTATTGCTGCATCCGTGTAGGGTACGGTTGTGGGGAACCGTTTATTTTTGACCCGGCTTAAACGGAGAACACTCCGGAAAGGCTGTAAACCTTAAACAGATTAATTTCCCCGACAAACATCTATTGCCATGAAGAAAAACGGGTCAGCTTTGACACACTTGTTCCGTTGTGTTTCCGCAACGCTTATTTCCGGAGCTATCTTGTCCGGATGCACGGAAAAAACACTGGAGGCCGGCGCCTGGTCGCTTACGTACGATACACAGTCGGACGGCATCGACATCCGGAAAGGGTCCCGCCTTATTTACGACGATGTGTACGCTTCGTACAAACTTTCCGACAGCTTGGTTTCCGCCCGCGATTATGACGGGCATCGTATTTCGACGGAAGCGATAACCGACGGCTTCGGCACCGGCTACCGCTACGAAGTAACCCACACGGCCGTGAACCTGCCTACATTGGTACAGTCGTTTTATGTATATCCGGACAAGGAATACGTACTCACCGATTTTACGCTGGAGGATGCATCCGGCGTCGCCACCAACTACATGGCGCCGGTCAATGTCGACCGGATGCCGGAGGTATTGAGCCGCGGTGAAAACAACCGGGCGCTCTTTATTCCGTTCGACAACGATTGCTGGATCAGGTACCGGTCGCATCCCCTTACCTTTACCGGGTTAACCAGCTACGAAGTTACGGCTGTTTTTAACAACGACAACCGCGAGGCGCTGGTGGTAGGCTCGGTAGAGCACGACAACTGGAAGTCGGGCATAACGATGGGGAAGGGCGATATATATAATGTAGGCTCGTTGGTGTGTTTCGGAGGTGCAGCCGATAAAACCACGCGCGACTCCAAGCCCCACGGCGCGTTGAAGGGCGTAAAAATCAAATCGCCCAAAATTTTGCTGGGTTTTTTCGGGGATTGGCGCCGGGGCTTGGACGAGTATGCCCGGGCCAATGCAATCATCGCTCCTCCCAAAGCGTGGAAGAAGGCCGTGCCTTTCGGATGGAACAGTTGGGGCGCCTTGCAGTTCGACCTTACGTATCCCAAAGCGTTGGAAGTTTCCGATTTTTATAAAGACCATTTGCAGCATAACCGTTTCGCAACTGCCGACAGTGTGGTATATACGGGCCTGGATTCGGGTTGGAACCGCTTTTCGGAAGAAGAGTTGACGGCTTTCGTAGCCCGGTGCAAGGCGAACGGCCAGGTAGCCGGCATTTACTGGACTCCGTTTACCGATTGGGGCAAAAAGCCGGAGCGCGAAATAAAAGACGTGCCGGGCTGTAAATACGAAGACGTGTATCTCTATGCCAACGGGCAACCGCAGGAATTAGACGGCGCATACGCACTCGACCCTACCCACCCGGCCGTGGAAGCGATGATGAAAAGTACCTCGGAGCTATTCCGCCGGGCGGGTTTCGAATATGTGAAGATGGATTTTATGACGCACGGCGCGATGGAAGCCGACCGGTGGCACAACCCGGAAATACAAACCGGTATCCAGGGGTACAACTACGGCATGAAGCTGCTCGACAAGTACTTCGGCGACATGTATATCAACCTCTCCATTTCGCCGGTTTTCCCGGCTCATTATGCCCAATCCCGCCGGATTGCCTGCGACGCATGGAACAAGATGAAAGACACCGAGTATACGTTGAATGCGCTTTCGTACGGCTGGTGGCAGGATAAAGTGTACTGTTTCAACGACCCCGACCACATCGTATTGCGCGATGCGACGGACGGCGAAAACCGGGCCCGTGTGGTTTCGGGCGTGATTACGGGCATTTTCATCGCCGGCGACGATTTCAGCCGGGGCGGACCGGAAGAAGTGAAAAAGAAAGCCATGCAATACCTTACGAACGCCGGAATCAACGCCATAGCCACCGGTGAAGCCTTCCGCCCGGTAGAGGGGAACGGCGAAAAGTCGGAAAACCAGTTCGTTCGCATCGATGCCGACGGCAACGCTTATTACGCCGTGTTCAACTACGGCAACGAAGAATTGAAACAGCTGGTCGACTTGGAACGCATCGGCCTGGATGCCGACAGGGAATACAAACTGACGGAGTTGTGGAGCGGAGCCGGAAGTACGGCCCGGACAACGTTCGAAGTAACGGTGCCCCCTTCGGATGTGGCTGTTTACAAAATAGAAGAATAAGAAACCTATATCGACTTAAATCGCACTTAAATTAATGAATTATGAAAAGAATGAGGCTTATTTGTTTAATCCTGGTTATGTTCGGCTGTTGCCGCCTGATGGCGCAGAACATAACGGTAACCGGAAAAATCCTGGATACGGCATCCGAGCCGGTAATAAACGCCAGTGTAGTAGTGAAAGGCACTACCAACGGTACGATTAGCGACATCGACGGGAATTTCGCCTTGTCGGCGCAAAAAGGAGATGTGTTGCATATTACGTATGTAGGATATGTAGCGCAGGATGTAAAAGTTACAGGCAGTCAGCCGATCCGTGTAGTGATGCACGAGGATACCGAGGCGCTCGAAGAAGTGGTAATCGTAGGTACCTCGATGAAGAAAAGCGACTTGACCGGTGCCGTAGCCAGCGTGGGCGCCGAAGTGTTGCAGGAAAAGCCGGTAACCAATGTAAACCAGGCGTTGCAAGGGCGCGTAGCCGGCGTTTTCATTTCGCAAGGAGCCAAGCCGAGCGACGATGCTTCCATCAAGATTCGCGGTATCAATACCATCAACGGCTCTACCGACCCTATTTACGTAGTCGACGGCATGGTGATGGATAACACGTACTCGGGCTTCAATGCGGTAAACCTGAACGACGTAGCATCTATCGAAGTGCTGAAAGACGCTTCGGCTACGGCCTTGTACGGCTCGCGCGGCTCCAACGGGGTCGTGGTAATTACCACCAAGAAGGGAAAAAACGGCGAAGGCCGCATCACGTACGACGGCTGGGTAGGTTTCCAAACGTATGCCCATCAACCGGCCACGATGGATACCCGCCAGTTGTTCGAGCTGCGGAAAGAGGCATACGCCAACGGGTATATGCAAACCACTCCCGACGGCGACGTAAATGCCTATATAAACGACGTAATCATGGGCTCGAACCGGGTGTTCGCCGATTATGAATTCGAGGCTTACCGGAATAACAGCAATTACGACTGGCTGGATGCCGTAAGCCGTACGGGCGTGCAGCATAACCATGTGGTAAGCCTTTCGAACGGAAATGACAAAGGCTCTTATTACATCAGCTTCGGCTATACCGATAACAAAGGCTTGATAGAAAAATCGGAACAGAAAAAATATACGGGACGTATCAATGCCGACCAGCAAATTAAGCCGTGGCTCAAAGTGGGTACCAACACCTCTTTTACCCGTACGGAAAACACGTTGGTCGACGACGGCGTGATGAACCGTGCCCGGAACGCCAACCCGATGCTGGCTATCTCCGACGAAATCATGACGTTGAACTGGCAAGGCAATTACGACGAAAACAATTTTAACCCGTTGCGCTCGTTGAGTGTCGACGAGGATTTGGTCTACAACCGGTTGATGAGTTCCACTTACCTCAACATCAATCCCATCGAAGGGTTGAACCTGCGTTCTACTTTCTCTATCGACTACGCCCAGAAACAAAAGAACAAATACACGCCGAACGACATCCAGGAGTCGTTTCGCTACGGAACGAACGGCGAGGCCAAAGACGACCGCGATACGCGCACCGTATGGCAGTGGGACAATTCGTTGTCGTACGAAAAATCGTTCGGTCTGCATAAGTTGAATGCGATGGTAGGTACCAGTGCCACCCGTACCTCGTTCAGCTACATCAACGCTACGGCGAAAGGGTTCGACTTGAACTGGTTCGGCTACCACACGTTGGGGGCCGGCTATAAAGCCAACGAACGCGACCTGGGCACCGGATGGGCCGAATCTACTTTGTTGTCGTACATCGCCCGGGTAAACTACAACTATGCAGGCAAGTACCTGCTTACGGCTACCGCCCGGTACGACGGTTCCTCCAAATTCGCCGATGGGCATCAGTGGGGAATGTTTCCCTCGTTTTCGGCCGCCTGGAACGTAACGGAAGAAGATTTCATGCAAAGCCAAACGATTTTCGACCAGTTGAAGCTACGTGCCGGCTTCGGTATCGTAGGGAACCAGAATACGATGGATAACAGCGGCAACAGCATCGACTTCGCTTACTTGTCGCTATGTAATCCCGGCCATACGGTAACGAACGGAATCTACTCCGGAACCGTTACGAGCAACGGACGGCTCGGTACCCCGGATGTTACCTGGGAAAAACAACAACAGTGGAACATCGGGGTGGATATGGGCTTCTGGCAGAACCGCATTCGTTTCTCGGCCGACGCCTTCCTGATCAAGAATAAGGATTTGTTGCTGGGCCGCTCCGTTCCCACTACGACCGGCTATAGCAATACCGTGGAGAATATCGGGGCGATCGAGAACAAAGGGCTGGAGTTCGCCTTGAATGCCAACCTCGTCCGGACAACTAATTTCGAATGGAATTTTGCCGCTACGCTGTCGATGGATAAGAACAAAGTAACGAAACTGTACGGCGATGCCGATGTGATTTATAAAGTGGATAACGACCGCAATATCCAGAAAGAGGGCAATTTGTTCGTAGGCGAATCGCGTAATACGCTTTATATGTGGCGAACCGGCGGTATCGCGCAGGCGGTGGATATGGAGCGCCTCGGTAAGATGAATTGGAACGGTTATCATGTGAATCCGGGCGACTTGTATCCGCTGGATAGCTACGAAGATAACCAGATCGACCAGAACGACCGGGTGGTAATCGGCTCTACCGACCCTAAATTCTATGGCGGGTTCTCTACCGACTTTTCGTGGAAAGGCATCGCGTTGAACGCCGTATTCAACTACTCTTACGGCGCCCGGAAGCTGAGCCCCTGGTACGAAAGCCTGATAGGAAGTACGGGAACGAGCGTGGCTTCGGCCGATTTGACCGACCGTTGGACGCCCGAGAATACCGGCGCCCGCTTCCCCCGCGTATTGGCCGGCGCCGATTATCGCCACTACGGAGCGGGCGATATGGACTTCAGCGTCCAGAAAGCGTCGTTCCTCCGCCTGTCCGCTTTAACCTTGTCGTACACGTTCGACAGGAAAGTGCTCGATACGCTGAAATTATCGAACCTGCGCGTCTATGCCACAGGCAGCAACCTTTTCTGCCTCACAAACTATAACGGATACGACCCCGAAACCGGCGACTGGTATCCTCCCACGCGTATGTACACGTTGGGCGTTAACCTGGCATTCTAAGCGAAAGAGGAAAAAATGAAACATGTAACTTTAAAAAAGAAGAATACGATGAAAAAAGGACTCAAATATATGGCCTTATGCGCATGGGCGTCGGCCTTCGTACTCACAGCTTCTTCCTGTTCCGACTTCCTGCACGTGGAACCTACCGGCTCGGTGCCCGAAGACGAGGCGTACAAGCACGTGAATGTAATCGAGAAACTGGTGTTGGGCTTGTATGACAATTACCGCGGGTGCAAAGCCGGGCGTAACGGGTTGATGACCAACCTGGGAAACGATGAAACGCAACAAGGAAACTTCCAGTTGATTTCGGAAGGCGACCAGGCCGGGATGGATAAATACAACGGACAGTTGAACCCTACCTCGCAGCAGGTGGCGAGCATCTGGAACAGCCGTTGGCCGGTGGTAGTAACCGCAGCCAAGGTGGTGTATGCCGCCAAGCGCGCGGAAGGCGAGCCGGAAAAAGCGGCGCAATTGTTGGGCGAAGCCAGTTTTATGCGGGGCTTGCTGATGTTCGAGCTCAGTATGTACTGGGGCGAAATTCCGATTATCGACATGGACCGTACCGAAGAACTGGGATTAGGCCCTCAACCGTTGAAGGAAGTATGGACGTACATTATCGACGACCTTACGACGGCTGCCGGGAACTTGCCCGAAGGTTCTACCTCGGAGTACCTGCAACGGGCTACCGCCGGAGCCGCCTGGGCGATGTTGGGAAAAGCGTATATGGCCGCTCCCGTGGAAACCGGCTTCCGCGACTTCGCCAAGGCCGACGAATGCTTTAAAAAGATTATCGGCATGAACCGCTACGGGTTGCTCGCCGATTACGCCGACTTGTACCGGTACGATAATCCGAATACGAAGGAGTCGTTGTTCGAGCTGCAATTCAATCCGCAGTACCCTTATCAAAATTCCTGGGAGTTCGATTGCGGTTCCCGCGCCGTCGATTCCTGGTTCGGACAGGAATGCTCTTTTGCCGGCTACGATTTCCTGGTGCCCACTCCTTTCGCCTACAAAACCGTGCACGAAGGCGGAATCTGGGAAGACGGCGATTTGCGTAAGGATGCAGCGTTGCGCTACGACTTCGCTTATCAAACCAGCCGGTATAGCGACGACGGTTCCTTAAAATGGGTAACGCCGGATTTATCTAAAACGGAGTGGACCGGAACGACCGACGAGTTAGACCCGCATATCAAAAAGTTCGAGGATTACCGTACGGATGCCTTGTCGGGTTTCGGCTTCAATAACATGTGGAATTCGGGAAAGAACTTCCCGATGATCCGGTATGCCGACATATTGTTGCTGCACGCCGAATGCCTCAACGAATTAGGACAAACGGCGGAAGCGGTGAAAATCGTAAACGACGAAATCCGCACCCGCGCCTGGGGCGGCAGCTTGCCCGATGATAAGAAGTGGAATACAGGGATGGGACAAGATGAGTTCCGTGACCGGATTATGGACGAGCGTTTCCGTGAGCTTTGCTTCGAAGGCTGGCGCCGCATCGACCTGCTCCGTACCGATAAATTCGTGGAGTTGGTCAAGGCACGTAACCGTTGGGCGAACGAGTCGGGAACTATCCAGGATTACCACAAACGGTATCCTGTTCCGGACACCGAAATCAAAACGAACGACGCTTTCAGTCCGGACGACCAGAACCCGGGTTATAGCAAATAATCCGCTTCTGCCGGTGCGATCCGGAAGCGGCGGTTGTCGAACAAGCTTTCTTTGTCTCCCGTATGAACGGATACGCTTGTTAAAACAACCGCCGCTTTCTTTTTCCGGAGTAACGGCAAGCCGGATAAATGTGGGGCCGGACAGGCTCCGTTATCCCGGAGCACACGATAAAAAACGAAGAAGTAGATGGAAAACGGCCATACTGCATAGCGGATGGCAATCAAGCGAAAAATATGAAAAACTATAGAAAGATACTGGTAGGGATAGCTTGCATGGGATGCATAGGAGCGATGCAGGCGCAAACGATGTACCTGCATAGCGACAATCCGCAGGCCCGGTGGAAACTGAAGCCGCTGGCCGAAGTACCTCAGGATGCGGCTTCGTTATGCCGGAGCGATTTCGATGCTTCGGCGTGGGTGGATGCCGTGGTTCCCGGAACCGCTTTCAATGCGTACGTAACGGCGGGGCTGGAGGAAGACCCGAACTTCGGCGACAACATCCACCGGGTAGACCGGAATAAATACGACCGTAGTTTCTGGTACCGCGTCGCATTCGATGTGCCCGCCGATTTTACGAAAGAGTTGGTGTGGCTTAATTTCGACGGGGTAAACCGCCGGGCGGAAGTTTACCTCAACGGGGTTTCGCTGGGCGAATTAAACGGGTTTATGCATCGCGGATGGTTCGATGTAACCGGCCTGGTGCATCGCGATAAGCCAAACGTGTTGGCCGTGGCGGTACATATCCCGGCTACCCCGTTGGCCAACCAGGGCAGCCCGGCGTACCTGTCGAGCGCCGGATGGGATTGGATGCCGTACGTGCCGGGGCTGAACAGCGGGATTACCGACAAAGTGTACCTTACCAACACGGGAACGGCTACGTTAATCGATCCGTGGATACGAACCGACCTGCCCACCCGTGCCCGCGCGGACGTGAGTGTGGCGCTGGAAGTGAAGAACCATTCGCCGCAGCGAACGAAGGTATCGGTACGGGGAACCATTACGCCCGGCGATATCGTTTTCAGTAAAGAGATAAGCCTCGATGCCCGTGCCGCCGGACAGGTAACGTTCGACAAGCGCTACTTTCCCCAGCTTTGCATCGACCGGCCGCGCCTGTGGTGGCCCAACGGCTACGGCGAGCCGAATCTTTACCGCTGCAAGCTCGAAGTAACAGTAGACGGAGCGGTGTCGGAAACGAAAGACATTTCGTTCGGCATCCGGAAATACACGTACGATAAGGACGGCCATGTATTCCACATCCGTATCAACGGGGTGCCGGTGTTCGTAAAGGGAGCCAACTGGGGGATGTCCGAGTATATGCTCCGGTGTCGCGGAACGGAGTACGAAACCAAAATCCGTTTGCACAAGGAGATGAACTTCAATATGATACGTAATTGGCTCGGTTCCGTTACCGACGATGAGTTTTACGCCTATTGCGACCGGTACGGCCTGATGGTATGGGACGACTTCTGGATAAATTCGAATCCCGTTTTGCCGGACGACTTGCATGCGTTCAACCTCAATATGATAGAAAAGATAAAACGGGTGCGCAACCATCCTTGTGTAGCCGTTTGGTGCGGCGATAACGAAGCTACTCCGCAGCCGCCGTTAACCGGCTGGATGGCCGAGAACGTACGTACGTTCGACGGGGGCGACCGGTATTTTCAACCCAGTTCAAACGACGGCGGATTGAGCGGAAGCGGTTACTGGGGCGCTTTCGACCCGCGTTATTATTTCAGTAACTATCCCGACCCTTCTTCGGGCGGCGACGGGAAGCGGGGCTGGGGCTTCCGTACCGAGATAGGCACGGCGGTGGTGCCTGCATTCGAAAGTTTCAAGAAGTTTATGCCGGAAGCCCATCGGTGGCCCCGCAACGAGATGTGGAACAAGCATTATTTCGGCTCGAACGCCTCGAACGCATTGCCCGACCGGTATGCCGCCACCATCGACCGGAGCTTCGGGAAAGCGGAAAGCGCCGAGGATTTCTGCCGCAAAGCCCAGTTGGTCAACCTGGAGTCGAACAAAGCCATGTACGAAGGCTGGCTCGACCATATATGGGAAGACGCTTCGGGCATCATGACGTGGATGGGGCAATCGGCTTATCCTTCGATGGTGTGGCAAACGTACGATTACTATTACGATTTAACCGGTGCTTTCTGGGGATGCAAATCGGCCTGCGAGCCGCTGCATATCTACTGGAACCCGGTTACCGAGGAGGTAAAGGTGGTAAATACCACGGCGCAGGATTACGAAGGGCTTACGGCCGAGGCGGCGGTTTATAACCTCGACGGCCGCCCGGTGGAGCGGTACGGACAGCAAGCGGTAGTTCACTCGCCTTCCAATACCGCCGCCCGTTGCTTCGTGCTCGGCTTCGACCGGGAACGGAAGAATCTTTCGCTGGGAAAACGGGTAGTCGCCTCGTCTACGTCGCAGGGCGACCCGTCGTATGTGACGGATGGACGGGACGATACCCGCTGGTCGGCCGAGAAAAAGGAGAACGAGTGGATTTATGTGGATTTGGGATGCGTGCAGCCGGTCGGCGGCGTGCGCCTCGACTGGGAGGCAGCTTTCGGGAAGGCTTATAAGATACAGGTATCCGACGATGCCGTGAACTGGCGCGAAGTGTATAAAACCGACCAGGGCCGCGAAGGGGCGGAGCTGATTACTTTCCCCGAAGTAAACGCGCGCTACGTGCGCATGTTCGGCATCGAACTGGGCTGGTGGTTCGGCTACTCGTTATGGAGTTTCGATGTGCTGGGCGGCACGCAGCCGAGCGAGGGGTTGAGCGACGTGCATTTTATCCGCCTCACGTTGAAGGATAAAACCGGGAAAACGGTGTCGGAAAATACCTATTGGCGCGGCAACGACCGGCTCGACTTTACGGCGCTGAATACCTTGCCGAAGGCAACCCTGAACGTGTCGTCGCGGTTGGTGCGTGCGAACGGACGGGCGGAAATCCGGGCTTCCGTTACGAACCCCGCATCCGCCAAAGGGGTGGCGTTCGCCGTACACGTGCAGGCGGTGCGCGCTTCCGACGGCGAACGGATACTTCCCGCTATCCAGAACGATAACTATTTTACGCTGATGCCGGGCGAAACGCGCGAGGTGACGGTCGGTTTCGACGAGGCGTTGTTGCAGGGTGGCTCGTACAAGCTGCTGGTAACACCTTATAATAATAAGTAGTGGTCGCTCGCCGCGGGGCTTTCTTTCGAAAAAGAAACGAAGCCGTCGGCAGACGCCTTACCCCAGCTCCACAAACAAATAATTTGCCATCTAAACCTCACATATCCTATGATTTTTTAATCCAACACATAACACCATGAAAGGAAAACTATTCTTTTTACTTTGTTTCGTAGGCATATCGTGCCTGCTGCGGGCTACCGGCAACCCCGTAATCGAAATCGGCACGGCCGATATAAGCCTCGTTTACCGCGTACACCCCAACGGACGGCTCTACCAAACTTACCTGGGAAAGAAGCTGAGCCATGCCGGCGATACAGACCGTTTGCCGCCAGGTACCGAGGCTTACCTTACGCACGGAGCGGAAGATTACTTCGAACCCGCTTTCCACGTGGTGCACAACGACGGCAATCCTTCTACCGTGTTGAAGTACGTGTCGCATACCGAGAACCGGATTTCTCCGGAGGTGAGCGAAACGGTCATTACCCTCTGCGACGACCGGTACCCGGTAACGGTAAAGCTGCATTACGTGGCTTACCGGCAGGAAAACCTGATAAAGACCTTTACCGAAATCAGCCACCGCGAAAAGAAACCGGTGATGTTGCACAAATACGCCTCGTCGATGCTGCACCTCGACCGCGCCCGGTACTTTTTAACCGAGTTTTCGGGCGACTGGGCCAGCGAAGCGCACGTAAAGGAACAACCGCTGGAGTTCGGAAAAAAAATCGTCGATACCAAGCTGGGCACGCGCGCCAACATGTTCTGCTCGCCGTTCTTCCAGCTCGCATTCGACGACCCTTCGGACGAGAACCGGGGCGAAGTGCTGGTAGGCACGCTGGGCTGGACCGGTAACTTCCGCTTCGTATTCGAGGTGGATAACGAGAACAAGCTACGCGTGATTCCGGGCATCAACCCCTATGCCTCGGAGTATAGCCTGGAACCGGGCGGCGTTTTCCGTACGCCCGACTTTTACTTTACCTACAGCCTGAACGGAAAAGGCGAAGCGAGCCGCAACTTCCACGACTGGGCGCGTAAGTACCAGGTGAAAGACGGCGACCGTACCCGCATGACGCTGCTGAACAACTGGGAGGCCACTTACTTCGATTTCGACGAGGCGAAACTCACGCACCTGATGGACGATGCGGTGGAGTTGGGCGTGGATTTGTTTTTGCTCGACGACGGCTGGTTTGCCAACAAATACCCCCGCAGCAGCGATCACCAGGGATTGGGCGACTGGGAGGAAACTTCCGGCAAGCTCCCCCGCGGCATCGGCTACCTTACGGAGGAAGCCCGGAAAAAAGGCATCCGGTTCGGCTTGTGGATCGAGCCGGAAATGGTAAACCCCAAGAGCGAGTTGTACGAGCAACATACCGATTGGGTAATCCGCCTGCCTAACCGCGAGGAATACTATTTCCGCAACCAACTGGTGCTCGACCTGAGCAATCCCGAGGTACAGGATTACGTATTCGGCGTGGTAGACAACCTGATGACGAAATACCCCGGTATCGCCTTCTTCAAATGGGTTTGCAACAGCCCCATCACCAACATTTACTCGGCTTACCTGAAGGACAAGCAAAGTCACCTCTACATCGACTATGTACGCGGGCTGTATAACGTGCTGGAACGGGTACGGGCCAAGTATCCGGACCTGCCCATGATGTTGTGCGCGGGGGGCGGCGGCCGTTCCGACTACGAGGCGCTGAAGTACTTTACGGAATTCTGGTGCAGCGACAATACCGACCCGGTGGAGCGCCTGTTTATTCAATGGGGATTCTCGCAGGTATTTCCCGCCAAGACGATGTGCGCGCACGTAACGAGCTGGAACAAGCGTACCAGCGTGAAATTCCGCACCGACGTGGCGATGATGTGCAAGCTCGGTTTCGACATCAAATTGACCGATATGACTGCCGGCGAGGCGGCTTATTGCCGCGCTGCCGTACAAAACTACAACCGCCTGAAGCCGGCGGTACTCGAAGGCGACCAGTACCGCTTGGTATCTCCCTACGGAAGCAACCATACTGCTACCCAGTATGTAAGCAAAGACAAACGGAAGGCGGTGGCGTTCGCATTCGATATGCATCCCCGGTACGCGGAAAAAACGTGGCCGGTACGTTTGCAAGGGCTCGATGCCGGTACGATGTACCGGGTAGAGGAAACGAACCGGATGCCGGGAACCGATTCGTCGTTGCCGGGTAACGGCGAAGTGTTTTCAGGGGAATTCCTGATGAACGTGGGGCTGAACCTCTTTACCGACCAGCCGCTCAACAGCCGGGTAATCGAGATAACCGCCGAATAACTTTCACGCTGGCGACAGGCCGTTCCGGCGGCTTGCTGCCGGCGTCGGCACTTGTTCCGGCGGATCGGGTTGCACCCGCTTGAACGGCGCGCCGCCAGCGCATTAGCCGTATATTCCTTTATGCAGCAAAACAAGTTCCGGCCCTCGTATGGAAAAACCGGCACGGGCGGCATAAAAACTGTATTCGCAGGTTGCGGTTTTATATTCGCAACCTGCGAATATATATTCTTAACTTGCGAATTTATATTCGCAGCCTGCGAATACACTTTTTATGCCGGGCAATCGGAGAAAAACCCGGCATGCATCCGGCTTTATCCGGGCATGTTCCGGATAATACCGCATACCGTAACCGTCCGGCCAACCGGAAGGAGGCAATCGGCCTGCTCCGGCCGTTAAGTGCCGCCGGCAGAAATACGCGACCTCTCTGGCGCATAGGTGATAACCGGCCTGCTCCGGCCGTTTTCCGGCATCCGGGCGACGTTCCGTTTTTTTACAACTGGTTCCGCTTGATTTTTCCCTTGATGATAAATAACGACAGTATATCTTCCTTATTTATTTTGGTATCTCCCCGGTAATTCGGATTGCTGGCCCGCAGGATGATTTTGCTTTCGTCGTCGCAGTAATGTATCTGTTTGATGGTGCGGAGATTGTTGGCATTGTCGTTCGTTACTACCAGGTAAGCCTCGCCCCATTGGATTACGTCTAAATTATATATGCGTTTTACCGCAACGATTTCGCCTGCGCAATATTGGGGATACATCGAGTCGCCGACTACGGGAATATAGGCATTGCAATCGTTAAAGTGTTCGTAGTCGATGTAAAAAGTAGGATTTTCCGGCGTGTTCATGGGCATTTCAAGTATGGAGCAAGAGGCTTCGATGTCTTCAAAGTAAGGAACGCCCTTGCCTTCGGTGTTGACAGGTAAATGAGATTCTCGTAGCATGTCGCCTTTTTCGTTAAGTAACCAATCGGGATTAATATCTTCAATACTATTCAGTATAGTTTTTACCGGCTCTATCCCGAAGCTTTGTTCGGGTATCATCAGTTTCCGTACATATCCTTCCGACTTCCCCAATAGCTGCGCCGCCTCTTTCACGCTGATATTCTTCACCTTCAGTATTTCGGCAAATCGTTCGTTTATCGTCATAGTGTTAAATATACTAAATAGTTTAATTATTAATACCAATTAGTTTGTATTTATACCAAATGGTAGTATATTTGCATTGTCAACCGATCGGTATCGCTATCGAAAACAAAGGTAACAAAACGGGGGATGACGAACAAGCGTATCGACAGATTAAAAAACATACTTATGAAAACGAATTTCAGGCGAACGGTTTTTTGCATGGCCTACGAGCTGGTGAAAGTAACCGGCAAAACATTCGAAGTGTGCCTGGCGAAAGCATGGGCGTTGTACCGGCTGAAGCGCCGGATGCGGAACGATACCGTATCGTTCGCATACGAAAAAGCCGACGGTACGTTGCGTAAAGCGAGGGGTACCTTGCGCGACGTAGGGCACTTGGTGAAAGGCACGGGCCGCAATACCTACCGTACGCTCCGTTATTTCGATACCGATAAGGAGGCGTTCCGCTCGTTCCGGATCGAGAATTTCATAACGGCTTATTAACGGGCGCCGGCGCCGGTAAAGCTAACCGGATGCGGCGGCGGCCGGATGCCGCTGGGGCGGGGTGCCGGAGTACACCATAATTATAGTAAAATACAGGGAAGTATGAAAATTCATTTTGTAACACGGATGCAGCTCGGGTTCTGCATGGCTTTTGCCGGGGTGGCCGTGCTTTGTTTCGGCGCCTCCTTTTATAACGGTTGCCACGTGCTTACCGGTTGTTTGAGCGCGGTGATGGCGGTGTGGGCTTACAAGGAAAAAAACTGGAACTGATTAAACCGAACGGATATGGAAACGAAAAGCATCGACAGTATGTCGAAAGAAGAATTGATGGGACGGATTATTTTCCTCCAGCGGGAACTGGAAAAGGCGCAAAACGATTCCGACGAATATTACGCCTGGTGGAAAGAGGCACGCGAAACGTGCCGGGTAACCGAACAAAAGATGCAGGCGTTCAAGGCGCTGGTATCGGTTCTGTAACGGTTCCGGAGCAGGCGGGTGCTCGAATTCCGCCGGCGAGGGAACGGATAAAATAAAAAGTAATGGAAAGGAATATCGTGAATAACTACATCGGGCGGCGGTATGCCCGGTGGCTGAACTATGCGAATTACCGGTGCGCCCGTACCGAAATGGCCGGCGAAGGGGCGGATGTACTGAACGAAGTGCTGCTCGCGTTACTCGAAAAACCGCTTTATCGAATGGAGCGGTTGCTCGATACGCCGCAAGGGAGCTTGCGGGCGCTCGACCTGTACGTGTTGAAAATGATCCGGCGTAATACCTCTTCCGCTACGTCGCCTTACCGGTGCCGCTATCCTGGTTGCCCGGCGCATATGAGGGTGAACCCGTACCGGATCGAGCTGGCGGACGAGGTGGAGGAAGTGCCTGACCGGGCAGCCGAAATCCTGGAGCGGTTCCGGTTGGTACGCACCGCGTTCGAGGAGATGAAGATGTCGGCATTCGCCCGCAAAGTGTTCGAATACCGCTTCATTCTGGACGAGCCGTTCGCTTCATGGCCGGGTACGGAAAACAGGAAGTGTTTGTATAAAACCTACAACCGGGTAAAAAAGCGAATCAGGAAGAAGCTGTGTGGCAGCCCTGCGGATAAGCGTCCGGGGCCGGGTTGCCGGGCGGAATAAGAATTTGTAATGCCGGTTCCGGTACGGGCCGGACGGGTGTCCGGGGTGCCGGGCATCGGAAGGGTTGCCGGATCTGGCCGGAAACGGCGAAGAATATGGAATGAAAGCGGAGGAAGGGCCGCCGGGCGGAAAAAGGGAAAAAGGAGGGCGCCTGATTTTTTCCCGGTCTGCCGTCCGGCGGGTACTATACTACGCGGGCCTGGGTGCCTGCGGATTTCCTCCGGCTTAGTGGGGTCCCGGAGGGCCGGATGGCCCGAATCTCTCGACGAAGCCGGTAAACGGGCTTCGGTTATAAGTAGAAAATAAATAAGTAAAAAAGCGAAATTGAAAAAATTATGGCAAACGAAAGAAGTTTAGCAGTCGACATCAAGTATTTAGGCGTAGGTAATCCCGGCGACGGCGTGCCCGCCACCACGTATGTGCAGTATCCTACCATCCACGAAGATTCGGTGGTGTTTAATTTTAACGAGGCTACGCAGGTGAACTTCAAAGCGATGGGGATGGGCGACCCGTGGGCGATATTGAACAAAAAGGGCGACCCGTCGAGTATCGAGTTCGCGATTCCGTCGCCTACGGCGGCCGAGATGGAAGCGTTTTGCGGCGGTACGGTAACGGGCGATAAGTGGGAAGCGCCGGTATCCACGCCTTCCATCATCAAGAGCGTGAAGCTGCAAACGGCGCCGTACGAGGGCAAGTATACGGAATACGTTATTTCGAAGGCTTCGGTTTCGGCGCGTATCAGCCAGGCGCCCGGCAGCGAGCAAACGGATTTGCTGCTGGTAAAGGCTACCATCATGACCCCGGTTTCGGCGGCGGGCGAGCAGGGCGCTCCTTTCAGCCGCGAAGTGAAAGCGGTGGCCGCACCGGTGGAGCCGGCCGAGTAACGGTAAACAGGTAAGTAGAACGGATGAAGCCCCGGCGGTTTACCGGGGCTTCGGTTAAAAATTAAAGTAACGATATGGGGGTAAAACAGGTAATCGAATCGGAATGCGACGGCATTACGGGCAAGTGTATCAGGATACCTTTCGAGTTCAGCGATTTGTCTTCTGTCCCGAAAGGGAAGCGGATGGGCGACTGCATCGTGTTGTCGCCGCTGAAAACGCGTACCTGGTACAAGTTGAAGCCGCTTTTGTTGTCGATCGAAAAGGAGGATGCCGAAAAGCTTTTTTCACGGCAGAACGGGGAGTTCCCACCGGATGCGCTGGTAGCGGCAGGTAAGTACGACGAGTTATTGCTCGACATCGTTTGCATCGGTATCCATAACAAACGGGGCGACCCGCCTCGCTGGTTCCGCGAAGTGTTGAAGGATAACACTACCTGGGAGGATATTTATATCTTGCTGCATCTGCTGTTTATCCGGTTGTTCCACAACCCTTTTTCCAACTCTATCACACTCCTGCGGAATGTGAGCCCGCTCGACGAAGAGGAGATCATAGCCCTTCGGAACAACCTGGCGACGTGGACGGCCCGATAAGCGCCTTTATGTTTTGCTGCCTCGTAAACGAAGCCTTCGGCTACACGCACGAGCAGACGCTCGACAGCAGCTATGTGCTCCTCCTCTCGATGCTCCGCGAACATGCTTTCCTGGTAAACCGGCGCAACAAACTGTTATACGGCGACTCCGACTGTGTGCCGGGCGGCGATTGCAAGGAGGTGGTGGATTTCTCTACCGGAATGCCGCGGCGGGTGAAGCGGGTGCGGGCGTTTTGATGGAGGGTAGAACCGCCCGCTCCGGTGGGGCGGGACGGTTTTATGATGCGATAAGACTGTGTGAAAAGTATACCGAATCAATATCCATACGCGGTTATTTCTTTTTTATCGAAAAATCGAATACACCGTTAAACGGGTCCTTTCCCTCGGGAACATCACCTATATAATAAAAGGCGTATTCTCCTTTTTCCAATTCCTCGCGAGGATAAATTTGGTAGGAAGTATCATCCAGCTTTTCTATATGAAGCGGTTGTATGTCTTTTTCGTCTACTCCGGTTTTAACGCCGGTCAGTCCGTATTTACCGGTTCTTAAATTTCTGGATTTTTTCTTTTTATACAGTTTGAGCAGGATGATATTGTCGATGTTGGCAGGATTCGTAAATAAATAGCCTGTTTGCTGATCGTCACCGAAATGCACGGTAAATACAGGTTTGGTTTCTTTTATTTTAGTTTCAGCGCTTTCTCCTTCGATAACTTTGTTGGAGTTAGCGGCGCTGAGTCCTAAAGTAAAATAAGCTCCTGCAATATTTCCTACTTTTTTACCTACGATTCGCGAATATCCTATTTTATCGGAATTATAG
>DBGBSM010000623.1:0-9645 GCA_048468815.1 Parabacteroides sp. | reverse complement strand
CAGGATTCGCTGCTGCATGCCGTGGAAACGGGCGTGGTAACGCTTATCGGCGCCACTACCGAGAACCCGTCGTTCGAGGTAATCCGGCCGTTGCTGTCGCGATGCCAGGTGTACGTTTTGAAAAGCCTGGAAAAAAACGATTTGCTCGAACTGTTGCACCGGGCCGTTACCGAAGACGTGGTATTGAAAGAAAAGAATATCGTATTGAAAGAAACGGATGCGATGCTGCGCTACTCGGGCGGCGATGCGCGTAAGTTGCTCAATATACTCGAACTCGTTACCGCCGCCGAGATGGAAAAAGACACCATCGAGATAACCGACGCCAAGGTAACGGAGCGCCTCCAGGAAAACCCGGCCGCGTACGACAAAGGCGGCGAGATGCATTACGATATCATCTCGGCCTTTATCAAGTCGATACGGGGAAGCGACCCGGATGCCGCCATTTACTGGCTGGCACGCATGGTAGCCGGCGGCGAAGACCCGGAGTTTATCGCCCGCAGGCTGGTTATCTCGGCGGCGGAAGACATCGGCCTGGCCAATCCGAACGCGCTGTTACTGGCGAACGCCTGCTTCGACGCCCTGAAGAAAATAGGCTGGCCCGAAGGACGGATTATCCTGGCCGAGGCCACGGTTTACCTGGCATGCAGCCCGAAAAGCAACTCGTCGTACATGGCCGTGAACCAGGCGCTCGAAACGGTAAGGCAAACGGGCAACCTGCCCGTGCCGCTTCACCTGCGCAACGCCCCCACCAAACTGATGGCAGAGCTCGACTACGGCAAAGGATACAAGTACGCCCACGATTTCGAAGGGCATTTCGTAAAACAGGATTTCCTGCCGAAAGAACTCGCCGCACAACGGTTCTGGCAAGCCCAGGAAAATCCGGCCGAAGCCAAACTCACGGAACACATGCGCAAATTATGGGGGAACCGGTATTAAAAACCGGAACAGCCGCCCCTAAAAAAAAGCAGAATGTAAGTTTTTACGCCCCTGAAATATACGAATGACAGGCCAACAAGCCCGTTTGATGGAAATTTTCTCGTAGAAACGGTTGTTTACAACAAAAAAATACGTACATTCGTCGCCTGATTAAACGGAAAAAGTAACATACAAAATAACATCATACTAAAAAAACAGTTCGATATGAAGAAGCACAATTTTTATGCAGGCCCTTCTATTCTAAGTGAATACACCATCAAGAACACCGCGGCTGCCGTAGAAAACTTCGCAGGAACCGGATTATCCGTTCTCGAAGTATCGCACCGGAGCAAGGAGTTCGTCGCCGTAATGGACGAAGCCCAGGCGTTGGTAAAAGAATTACTCGACATCCCGGCCGGATACGAAGTATTGTTTTTGGGCGGGGGCGCCAGCATGCAGTTCTGTATGGTTCCGTTCAATTTACTGAAGAAAAAAGCGTCTTACCTGGATACGGGCACGTGGGCCTCGAACGCCATCAAAGAGGCTAAACTGTTCGGCGAGGTAGACGTGGTGGCTTCTTCGAAGGAAGCGAATTATACGTATATCCCGAAAGACTATACGGTACCCGAAGACTCTGATTATTTCTACTTTACGAGCAACAATACGATTTACGGCACGGAAATGCGGTACGACCCGGATGTGAACGTACGGTTGGTTGCGGATATGTCGTCCGACATCTTCTCGCGCCCGATAGACGTTTCGAAATACGACGTCATCTTCGCCGGTGCGCAAAAGAACCTCGCACCCGCCGGCGTAACCATCGTAATCGTGCGCACCGATGCACTGGGTAACGCGGAGCGCCCCATTCCCACCATGCTCGATTACCGTACGCACGTGAAAAAAGGTTCCATGTTCAATACCCCGCCGGTATTACCTATTTACTCCGCGCTGCAAACGCTGAAGTATTACAAAGAGTTGGGCGGCATCCCGGCACTCGAAAAACGGAACATCGAAAAAGCGACCTTGTTGTATAACGAAATCGACCGCAACAAATTGTTCCGGGGAACGGTGGCGCCGGACGACCGCTCCATCATGAACGTATGCTTCGTAATGAACGACGAGTATAAAGACCTCGAAGCCGACTTCGCCGCTTTCGCCGCTTCGAAAGACATCGTAGGCATCAAAGGCCACCGCTCAGTAGGCGGGTTCCGCGCTTCGCTTTACAACGCCATGCCGATAGAAAGCGTACAGGTATTGGTCGATGCCATGCAGGAGTTCGAAAAACAACATTGAATGAACTAAGGAAAACACAGGGATACCCCGGCTCCGGATTTTCCGAAACGACCGTATCCTCGTGTTTTCATTTTCCGTTACACATTTTAAATTGCCATACTCATGACGAAAGTATTAGTCGCAACAGAAAAGCCCTTTGCCCCGGTAGCCGTGAAAGGGATACGCGAAGCCGTAGAAAACGCAGGGTTCGAGCTGGCTTTGCTCGAAAAATATACTTCCAAGGCCGAATTGCTGGAAGCCGTAAAAGATGCGGATGCGATTATCATCCGCAGCGATATAATCGACGCCGAAGTGCTCGACGCAGCCGAACAACTTAAAATCGTAGTACGGGCCGGCGCCGGTTACGATAACGTAGACCTGGCCGCCGCCACCGCGCACAACGTATGCGTAATGAATACGCCGGGACAAAACTCGAACGCCGTGGCGGAGTTGGTTTTCGGTCTGCTGGTGTTCGCCGTACGGGGATTTTACAACGGCGCGTCGGGCACGGAGCTGAAAGGGAAAAAACTGGGAATCCACGCCTACGGAAACGTAGGGCGCAACGTAGCCCGCGTAGCGAAAGGGTTCGGCATGGAAGTGTATGCCTACGATGCGTACTGCCCGGCCGAAGCGATGGAAAAAGACGGCGTGAAACCGGTCGGTTCGGCCGACGAATTGTATTCGGCTTGCCAAATCGTGTCGTTACACATCCCGGCTACCGCCGAAACCAAAAATTCGATTAACTTCGAATTGTTGAACAAAATGCCGAAAGGAGGCATTTTAATCAATACGGCGCGCAAGGAAGTAATCGACGAAGCGGGCATACGGAAAATGCTGGAAGAACGTCCGGACTTCAAGTACATTACCGACATCAAGCCGGCCATCGACGCCGAACTGGCTGCCGGTTACCCGGGACGTTACTTCTCCACGCCTAAAAAAATGGGGGCGCAAACCGCCGAAGCCAATATCAACGCGGGTATTGCGGCCGCCAACCAAATCGTGGACTTCCTGGTAAACGGGAACGAGAAATTCAGAGTAAACAACTAAATTCATTTATTTACCGCCGGGCATCCGGACGGGCCGATACACAAAGACACGAAACGCAGAGCTTTCCTTATCCTTCTCTGTGCATTCGTGTCTCTGTGTTTCGCTTTTTCCGGAGGCCGGGCTACAAAACTAAATCACTATGGCTAAAATCAAACCGTTTAAAGGGATACGGCCGCCGCAACACTGGGTGGAACAGGTGGCTTCGCGCCCGTACGATGTGTTGAACTCGGAAGAGGCGCGCGCCGAGGCCGAAGGGAACGAAAAGTCGTTGTACCACATCATCAAGCCGGAAATCGACTTTCCCGAGGGAACCGACGAGCACGACGAAGCGGTATACCGGAAAGCAGTGGAGAACTTTACCCGTTTCCAGGAAAAAGGCTGGCTGGTTCAAGATACGAAAGAGCAGTATTACATCTATGCCCAAACGATGAACGGGCGCACGCAATACGGGCTGGTGGTGGCTGCCTGTGTAGACGATTACCTGAGCGGCGCCATCAAAAAGCACGAGCTTACGCGTCGCGACAAGGAAGAAGACCGGATGAAGCACGTGCGTGTGAACAACGCCAACATCGAGCCGGTATTTTTCGCTTACCCCGAAAACGAAGAGCTGGATGCCATCGTACGGAAATACACGGCCGGGCAACCGGTATACGATTTCGTGGCTCCGAACGACGGTTTCGGACATCATTTCTGGATTATCGACGACGAGCAGGACATGGCCCGGATTACTGAATTGTTTGCCGCCATGCCGGCGCTGTACATCGCCGACGGCCATCACCGCTCGGCCGCCGCGGCGTTGGTCGGTGCAGAAAAGGCGAAGCAGAACCCGCACCACCGGGGCGACGAGGAGTATAATTTCTTTATGGCCGTTTGTTTCCCGGCCAACCAGCTTACCATCATCGATTATAACCGGGTGGTGAAGGATTTGAACGGCCTCACGAACGCGGAGTTCCTCGAAAAACTGAATAAGGATTTCGAAGTGGAGGAAAAAGGTGCGGAGCCGTACAAGCCGGCCGGCTTGCATAACTTCTCGCTTTACCTCGGCGGCAAGTGGTATTCGCTTACGGCCAGGCCGGGAACGTATAACGACAACGACCCCATCGGCGTGCTGGATGTAACGATTTCGTCGAACCGGATACTCGACGAGATATTGGGTATTAAGGATTTGCGTTCGGATAAACGCATCGACTTCGTAGGGGGAATCCGCGGACTCGACGAACTGAAACGCCGGGTAGACTCGGGCGAGATGAAAATGGCGCTGGCGCTTTACCCGGTTTCGATGAAACAGCTTATCGACATTGCCGATACGGGGAACATCATGCCGCCCAAAACCACGTGGTTCGAGCCGAAGCTGCGTTCCGGACTGGTAATCCATAAGCTGGAATAGCCTTCCCGGGCATCCGCGATTTGCTTGTCGAGGGCCGGCTTGCCGGTAATCCGTAAGCTGGAACAGGAGCGGTGCCGGGGCGGTAAGCGTATACAATCCCGGCAAACACGCTGGTTTCGGCCACTACGGTGGATGGCGTTATCGCAGTAAGCGTATGCAATCCCGGCAAACCGGTAAAAAAGAACCGGAAACCGGCCGTCCGGCCAATTAATTAAGCCGTTCGGTTTGGCCGGAAAAGATTTTTGATTATATTTACGCGTTTTTAGATTGGATTTCTTGACAATGCCTGTTGTGTTTCTCAATTCATGGGCCTTTGTGAAAATACATACGAACGAAAAAGGGCTGTCGCGGTTAAAAAAACCGGGACGGCCTTTTTTCTTTTACCACAGCCGGCTCCGGTTCTCCGTACCGGCAGGAACTCCGGTTCGGAGGCGCTTTTCTTTTTGGCTTGCGATTTCAGGTACGAGGGTTCTTTCGGTGGCCGCGAAGGGGATGCGGCCCGGCACAGCGTGTTTACTCCGGTGCATGCTGCACTTTTCTCCGGCCTTACGGCATAAAAACTGTATTCTTAGCCTGCGGATTTATATTCGTAGGCTGCGAATATATATTCGTAGGTTGCGGATTTATATTCGCAGCCTAAGAATACAGATTACATACGGGAAAAACCGGAATGAACCGGGCAGAAAACGAAAAATCCGCGCCGTATCTTCCGGATTTCTCCCGGATACGGCAACGGACTGTTTATTTTCGATTTACCGGCAGGTTGCGGCGTATGTTACGGGAACAACCCGGGCTTCTCCGGTGAAGAGCCCTCCGTTTCGTTCCCGCAATCCGCGTTTATCCCAAAATCCGTTTCGCCACCTCGCGGCCGGCTTCGAGGGCTTTCAGGTTCATGTTCACCACTTCCTCCCCTTTCCGGCCGAAGATGCTGCGCACCCCTTCTTCTATCTTATCGTACGCGATGCCCAGGAACGGACTGGCGGCGCCCAGCATCACGATGTTGGCGCTCCGTACCGTGGCTACTTCCTTGGCAATCTGCTCCACGTCGAGTATCACTTTGTGCGGCAGCTTGTCGAGCTCGTCCATCACCTTATCGATTTCGGGATAATTCGGAATATTGACGAACGGCTCGGAATTGGTTACCAGCCAGCCGTCTTTTTTGAGGTAAGGAAGGTAACGCAAAGCTTCCATCGGTTCCAGCGAGATAATGAGGTCGGCATGCCCTTTGGCAATCAAGTCGGAAGCGATGGGCGCGTCGGAAATACGCAGGTTCGACTGTACGTCGCCTCCGCGCTGGCTCATGCCGTGCACTTCGGCCTGCTTCATATATAACCCGTTCTGCAAGGCGGCTTGCCCGATAACGGCGGCAATCGACAGGATGCCTTGTCCGCCTACCCCTGAAAGTATAATATCTGTTTTCATATTTTACCTGATTTTTTTCGGCGCGCAGGCCGCGCGAGCAGCCTGCGCACAAGGCTTCCCTTCCGGCTGCTTACGCCGGAGGAAAAGCCCGTCGCTTCTTATTTCTTAGCTGCTTTTTTCTTTCTGGTTAATGTTTGGATACATTCGCGGCGCGGAATAATCACCGATACGCCGTTGTACTCGATTTCTTCGCGGATAATGGTTTTCATTTCCTCGAAATGTTTCTTCAGCGGCGTGGTTACGCGGATATGGGCCGGGTCTACGCCGATGCCGGCGCAGATGGCTTCGAGGCGTCCGGTTCCGGCCGAGTCTTGCCCGCCCGTCATGGCCGTGGTTTCGTTATCGGAAATGATAATCGTTACGTTGCTGTTCTCGTTTACGCAATCGAGCAGGCCCGTCATACCCGAATGGGTGAAAGTAGAGTCGCCGATAACCGAAACGGCCGGGAAAATGCCGGCGTCGGCCGCTCCTTTGGCCATGGTAATGGAGGCGCCCATGTCGATACACGAGTCGATGGCCCGGAAAGGAGGCAACGCGCCCAGGGTATAGCAACCGATGTCGCTGAATACCTTGGCGTTTTCGTATTCGGCCACGACCTCGTTCAACGCCTCGTACATATCGCGGTGGCCGCATCCCTGGCACAAAGCGGGCGGACGCATTTCCACCACTTCGGGTACGGCGTAGTAACTTTTTATTTCTTTTCCCAACGCTTTGCCTACCGAGTCGGGGTTCAATTCCCCGTCGCGCTGCAAGGTGCCGTCTAACCGGCCGTGTATTTTTATGCCGAGGCTCAGGTAGCCCTTCAGTTGCTCTTCCACTACCGGATAGCCTTCTTCGAGCACCAGAATTTCATCGCATTCGTTCGCCAATTTTTCTATGTGCTTCTTAGGCAGCGGATATTGCCCGATTTTCAATACCGGGTGTTCGAATCCGCCGGGATAGTTCTCCGACAGGTAGTTGAAGGCGATGCCGGTGGCGATAATTCCCAGCCGTTTGTCGGGCGCATCGTAGTAGGCATTGTACTTCGATTCTTCCGAAGCCGCCGTAAACGTATCCTGGGCGGCCAGCAACGTACGGAAGCGTTTCCGCGCCAGTGCGGGCAACAAGATAAAACGCTGGCGGCTGTCGGCTGCAATGGCCACGGCATTTTCGTTTTTCGGTTCCCTGCGTACTACGCCGGCACGCGAATGGGCCAGGCGCGTGGTAACCCGGAGCATCACGGGGTAGCCTAACTTTTCCGATAAATCGAACCCTTCGTACACCATATCGTAGGCTTCCTGCTGGTTCGACGGTTCGAGCATGGGAATCATGGCGAAGTTGCCGTATACCCGGTTGTCTTGCTCGTTTTGCGACGAATGCATGGAAGGGTCGTCGGCCGTTACCAGAATCAACCCGCCGTTGATGCCGCTCATGGCCATATTCATAAATGCGTCGGCCGCTACGTTGAGTCCGACATGTTTCATGCAGCTCAATGCGCGTTTGCCGGCATAGCTCATGCCCAAAGCGGCTTCGAGCGCCGTTTTTTCGTTGGCGCACCAACGGCTGTGAATCCCTCTTTCTTTCGTAACGGGAGATGCCTGGATAAACTCGGTAATCTCGGTCGAAGGGGTTCCGGGATAAGAGTAAACGCCCGAAAGGCCGGCGTCGAGCGCCGCCTGGGCAATGGCCTCATCCCCTAAAAATAAATGTTTCTCCATCGTATATTCAATCTTGTGTTCTTTAATAAGCCTTGTATAACGGCTGCTGTCAGCTGATGCAACTCCCTGGCGTGCGTTTCCCTTTAAAGCGGGAATGGCGCAAACCGGACGCAGAACAAGCACGCCCGGTTCGGAGGATACCTTGTCTGCGTTTCCTTCGGAGACCAAAACAGAACAAAGCAGGCCCGGTTATGCAGGGACACTGCCTGTCAGCGCATCCAGAAGCAAAGATACGTATTTTTTCCGGCCCCGGCTTTCAAAATCTACCGAATGTTACGCCGGTTCAGCTCGGCCCGGTACCGGTTGGCATTGCGGTTGTGCTCCGCCAGGGTAACGGCAAAGTTATGGCGCCCCGAAAAGTCTTCCTTGGCGCACATATACAAATAATGATGGTGCATGTAATTCAGTACCGCATCCAGGCTGCGGGCGGAAGGTACACGGAGCGGAGCCGGCGGCAACCCGGCATATTTATAGGTGTTGTACGGCGAATCGACTTCGAGGTGCTCGAACAGGATGCGCTGCAACGAAAAATCGCCCACTGCATATTTTACGGTAGGGTCGGCTTGTAGCGGGATACCGCGCCGCAAACGGTTGAGGTATAATCCGGCAATCACGGGGTATTCGTCGGGTACGGCGCTTTCTTCTTCCACGATGGAGGCTAAGGTAGCTACTTCTACCGGCGTAAGACCGATGGCACGCGCTTTATCCAACCGTTTTTCGTTCCAGAAACGAGTGTATTCCTTTTTCATCCGCTTGAGCAGGTTTTCGGGCGTAATGTTCCAGTACACTTCGTACGTATCGGGAATAAACAGGGCTTTCACCGTTTCGGGCGTAAACCCCAGCGAAGCGGTGTAGGCCGAATCGTCGAGCAGCGCGTTCAAGTCGGCCGCCGATAGCATGAGCTGGGCGCTGAGGCGGTCGGCCAAATCGCCGGTAAAACGTACGTTGTTGAACGTGAGCCGTACGGCCGTTTGATGTCCGCGGCGCAACTTGTCGAGCAATTGTTTGTTGCTCATGCCCGGTTTTACTTCGTACTTTCCGGTTTTCATTTGCCTGGGGTACTTCATCCACCGGGCCAGGCGTACAAAGCCGACACTGTTTTTACAGGCTGCCGAATCCCGGAGCTGCGCCACCAACTTGTCGAAATCTTTCGTATCGTCTATATACACATACGTGGGTTGCGCAGGAAAAAAGTTGGGCGCATAGGCGAGCCGGTACAAAAAGAAAACGGCTATCGCCGCTGCCAGTAAAAGGCTTCCGCCGGCCACCGCCCACCCCGTACGACTTGAAAAACGTTTCCGCTCCATTTCTTTACTTTAATAAGCTATTGAATATCAGTATCGGCCACAAAAGTACGATCTTTTTCCCTAAAAATAGGGATTAAAACATTTGTTTACTCAAAATATTGCTTTATCTTTGCATCGCATTTCCAGAGTGAAAGCATACACTTTTCCGGAAGGATGGGTGAGTGGCTGAAACCAACAGTTTGCTAAACTGTCGTACGGGTTACTGTACCGGGGGTTCGAATCCCCCTCCTTCCGCCAAGTAAAAAAGGGTCGAAACCAGGAGCAATCCTTCGTTCCGACCCTTTTTCGTTTATTCCTCTTACTGCGACAACTATACAAAAGAGGCGACGTGAACCTTGTTTTTATTTATCCTCGCCGCCTTCCGTTCCTATCCGCCCTTCCGAATCCGGCGAGGAAGTCATCTGTCCACAGCCAGTTCACCCGAAAAGGAAAACGAAATTCCGGAGCGTTCGGCGTTGTTTTTCTTTGCCGGCAATATCGCCGGAAACGCTGTAAACTCGCTGCCGACGCCGGCAAACGAATCCACCGACAAAAAAATAATCGAGCAGGCATATCCGCTGCCGAAACATACGGAGCGTCTTCCGCACCTTCCTAATTA
>DBGBSM010000622.1:0-3455 GCA_048468815.1 Parabacteroides sp. | reverse complement strand
GGCTATCAACAAAGAGTTGTTTTCCTTGCAAAAATACCCCTTCCGGAAATTCAAAATAAAATATGCCGAAACCCATCGGGAACATCTTACCCCGGAAGAATTGGAAAAAATGGAAAAGACGGATCTCAGTATGCTTCATCCGCGTTACCAGAAAAGCCTCGACGCTTTTTTATTCAGTTGTTATACAGGGTTGCGCTACTCCGACATCGTACGCCTCACCCCCGATAACGTATTGTGCATCGACAATAAGGTATGGCTCGTTTACTCGACCTTGAAAACCGAAACGGAAATCAGGCTCCCCCTCTTTTTGTTATTCGACGGAAAAGCGATCGGTATCCTGAAGAAGTACTGTGCCTGCAACGCGATGCTATTCGATTTGGCCGATAACTCGAATGTAAACAAACAGTTGGCCAAAATATGCCGGCTGGCCGATATACATAAGAGAGTATCTTTCCATACGGCCCGGCATACCAATGCCACGTTGTTGCTATACAACGGCGCGAATATTACTACCGTACAAAAATTGTTAGGCCATAAAAGCGTTCGGACCACCCAGATTTATAGCAATATCATGGACATTACCGTAATAAAAGATTTACAAAAAATAAATGCCGTTTCCAGATAAGGCGTGCAACTTTCTTCTACCCTGAAACTACTTTCCTGTCCGGGCTGCGTTCTTTGCAAGGCTCTCCGGACGGGAAAGCTTTTTACCGGCTGCCGGCATACCGTATTTTCTAACCGGCGCAAACCGGCTGTATATGAAGGTCGAACCCGATAACCCGACTACACTTCCCAACCGTTCGACAGGTGTACTTTTTCTTTTCCGCCTCGCCTGGCCGTACCGAGTTCTGCAAAGACTGCGGCACCCCTCGTTACCTATTCACGATAAAAAACAATTCATCACAAAAAGCATCATTATGAAGAGAATCTATTTCATTTTGTGCGTGTTGTTCATCGGGATAAGCACGCTATCCGCTCAAAATAAGGAAGTAAAAGGTTCTGTTATTTCCGAGGAAGACGGACTGCCCGTTATCGGGGCATCCGTATTGGTAAAAGGAACCCGTACCGGCACCGTTACCGACGTCGACGGCAACTTCACCCTGAACGTGCCTGCTTCGGCCACCTCCCTGTTAATATCGTATGTAGGGATGACTACCAAAGAAGCCCCCATCAAATCCATCATGCAGGTTATCCTCTCGGCCGATGCCAAAAACCTCGAAGAAGTAGTGGTAGTAGGATACGGCACGCAGAAAAAGAAAGACATTACCAGCTCCATCGCCCGGGTAAAAGGCGACGAGCTGAGTAACCTGGCCGCCCCCTCGTTCGACACGCAACTGGCAGGCCGCGCCGCAGGCGTACAGGTAACCATGCCCAGCGGCGTATTAGGCGCCGCCCCGACTTACCGGATTCGCGGGCTCAGCACGATGAACACGAACGAAACGTCGTCGCAGCCGTTAATCATCATCGACGGGATGCCCGTTACCTCCGGCGAGAAACAACAACTGTATTCGCGGTTCAACCCGATGGCCGACATCAATCCGAACGACATCCAATCGGTGGAAATTCTGAAAGATGGCGCCGCTACCGCCATTTACGGCTCGCGCGCCGCCAACGGCGTGGTATTGATTACCACCAAGAAAGGAAGCAAAGGCAATACCACCGTTTCGTACGACGGGTATATCGGCATTTCGTCGGCAGCCAAGCTGCACGAGCTGTTAGGAGCGAAAGATTTCGTGACAATCGCCAACGAAAAGAAAGAGAACTGGGGTGACAAAGGACAAGCCGTATACGACCCGGCCGGCCCCGATACCGACTGGAACGATTACGTATTCCGCACCGGTTTCCAGCAGAACCATACCATCGCAGCCAGCGGCGGCACCGACCGGAGCCAGTATTACTTCTCGGTAGGCTACACCAACCAGAACGGAATTATCCGGGCCAACGACCTGGAACGTTTCTCGGTAAAGGCCGACCTCACGCAAACGGCCACCAAATGGCTGAAGCTCGGCGTGAACGTACAGGCCAACCGCACCACCGTCAACGGCGTAATGAACGAAGAAAACTCGTTAGGCAGCGTAGGGTTCGCCACCACCCGCATGCTGCCCAACGTAGCGGTATTCAACCCGGACGACCCCACCGGCTACAACATCGACGCCGACAACCGGAAAACATTGGGCCGGGGTTCGAACCGCTCGTACATCGACAACGGCATCCAGAATATCGTTTGGGCGCTCGACAATAACGTAAACCGCTCGAAAAACACCCGCGTCATCGGCGGCGGTTTCGGCGAAATCACTTTTATGCCCGGACTTACGTTGCGTACGCAGGCCGGTATCGACATTTCGCACCTGAACGATTACATGTTCTGGGACCCCGAATCGGGCGACGGCTACGGGTACGGCGGGAGCATAGAAGAAGTGAACACCACGTATATCAACTGGAACTGGCAGAATATTTTGAGCTTCAACCGCTCGTTCGACGACTTGCATAACCTGAGCGCCACGTTCGTACAGGAATACAACCATACGGATTACGAATGGACCGACGCCGCGGTAAACCAATTGTCGGACCGGTTCTTCTCGCAACACATCATCAGCGACACCTTCGGCGAAAAGAGCCTGGGCGGATACCAGTCGGAAAACGGGCTGGCCTCGTACCTGCTCCGCGCCAACTACAACTACGACAGCAAGTATTACGCCGGCGCCTCCGTTCGCTGGGACGGCTTGTCGCGCCTGGCAAAAGACAACCGCTGGGGTACGTTCTGGAGCGCATCGGCCGCCTGGCGTATTTCGCGCGAGGCTTTCTGGCGCGACGCACCCATCAACGAATGGTTCAACGATTTGCGGTTACGTGCCAGCTACGCCACCATCGGCAACTCCGACCTGGGTGAAAACGATTTCCCGTATTTAGGCACCTACGGACCCAAGAAATACGGCTCGCAAGTAGGCATCAGTTGGAACAACCTGAGCAACAACAACCTGAAATGGGAAACCACCGAAACGTTCGATATCGGCCTCGACGGCAGCTTCTTCGATAACCGCCTGACATTCGAAATAGCCTACTGGCAGAAGAATTCGAAAGACTTGATTCTGGAGGTGCCTACCGCCCCGACGATGGGTATTCCCGAAAACAAATATTTCGACAACATCGGCAAAATCAAAAACTCCGGTATCGAGTTGAGCGTAGGCGGCGATATTATTGCGAACAAAGACTTTACCTGGCACGCCGACGTGAATTTCTCCACCTTGAAAAATACGGTGAAAGCCTTGTATGGCGGGAAAGAAATCGTCGACGAGTATACGATTATACGCGAAGGCGAGTCGTACCGGGCGCTTTACGGATACGATTACTACGGCGTAAACGCAGCGAACGGTAACCCGGTTTGGCGGAAAGCCGACGGCAGCCTGGTGCAATTCGACACGTTCGGCGACGACTACGATTACAAGGTATACGAC
>DBGBSM010000621.1:0-2182 GCA_048468815.1 Parabacteroides sp. | reverse complement strand
GCGCTTATCTTCATCCGGCGCACGGATTTCAACAAGCCGCATGTTGCGGTTCGCTTGGGTGATTTGAAAAATTTCATAACTTTGTAGTCGATTTTTAGTTATTGATTGCTCTTCGGCCGGTTAGCGACGGCCTGAAGAAATTTTTGTAACGGAACAAGGATAAGGTAACGCTTATTCTTGTTCTTTTTTAACGCGAAAGTCTGTGTTTTCTCATAGGCATGTGTTTTTTAAGGTGAATAACTATTTTACATACACGTCTATCCGTTGCCGTACCAACGATGCGTCGTTCCGTTGCCGGATGTCGGTAATCGTCCAGTCGATAGGCGCCGTGAGTTTCAGGTAGTTCAGTATCTGGGTAATATTTTCGGTGGTAAAGGCCGCCCGGTACCTGTATATCCGGTCGCTTTCCCGGTGAAGCACGATGTGCACGTTGTAGCGCTTGGCCAACCGCTTCAGAATATCTTGCAAAGGCGTATTACGGAATACCAAACGTCCTTCGCGCCAGGCCGTTTTTTCTTCCAGGTTCACTTGGGTTACGGTCATTTTTCCGCTACCCCGCTCGAAGAGAACCTGGTCGGAAGGGTTGAGGCTTACCGAGCGGCCGGTGGCAAGCATATCGATTTTTCCTTTTTCGAGTACGGCTTCTATATACGGCTCATCGTCGTAAGCCATTACATTGAAGCGCGTCCCGTAAGCCATCACTTTTACTCCGGGATGCGTAGTTACATAGAAAGGATGCCGCTTATCCGACGATACGCAGAAGTAAGCCTCGCCCGACAAAGCGACCTCCCGCACGCCGGCGACAAAGCGCTCCGGATAACGCAATGTACTCCCGCCGTTAAGCCATACCTGCGAGCTGTCGGGCAAGAGAAGCCGGGTAACCGTACCCGGCGCCGACTCGACGACTTGGTAGGATACGAACTCCGATTTGGCTTTTTCATTTATATATAAACGGAATAAAACGGTTGTTGCCGCCAGCAAAGGCAGCAAAAGCACAGCGGCAGCACGGAGCAAAACAGTGCGTAACGTCCGGTAGCGCGGATTCCGGCTTCGTATCCGCTTGTTTACTCTTTCATACGCCAGCCGGGTATCGATCGATTCGTATTCCAATATATCTTCGGTCAGCGCCTGTATGCTTTTTACCGTCCGGACCAACTCGTCGTGTCCGCTCTTATCTTTCTTCATGGAGGATGCTTTTATAAAATAGACACGCCGGTCTTAAAATCACGACACCTATTTTCGTTTTTTTTCGGGCGGAAATAAATTATTGAATATATTTGCAACATCCTAACTCAAGAAAAAACCCATGGAAGAAGCTGACACTCTGCTGCGAAACATTTCCGTATACGATGATGAAGAATCCTACCGCCGCTTGTTCGAAGGGTATTATCCGGCTTTATGTTTGTTTGCCAAACGTTATATCTGCGAGCTGGCCGTACGGGAAGATATCGTACAGGACTTGTTTTTTACCGTGTGGGAAAACCGGAAAAATATCTCGCCTGCGGTTTCGGCCCGGAATTACCTGCTTACTTGTGTTAAGAACCAATGCCTGAATTATTTGCGGAGGCAAAGTACCGAAACCGATTATCAAATGCGGATTCCCCGCATGCCTGAGTACGGGGCCGATTCGGAAGAGTTGTATACGTTGACCGAATTACAGGATTTGTTAACCAAAGCGTTGGCCAAGCTACCGGAAAAATACCGGAAAGTATTCGAAATGAACCGGATGGAGAATAAAGGATACGACGAAATAGCCCGGGAAATGCGCATTTCGACCCGCACCGTGGAACGGTACAGAGACAAAGCGGTGGAGTTATTGAAAATCGAATTGAAAGATTACCTGCCTTTCCTGATTTTCCTGTTCAATTAAAACCGGAAAAAAGAAACGGAACACAGGGTTGCGGAAATACGGAAACGGTAAGTTTTTCATTATCGGAACTTTCTGCTTTCATGAAAGAGGTGACGGAAAAGAATCACGCAAGCATCGTGCATAATAAAAATTCATATCTTACCGAACGCCTTTCCGGTTGAAATAACTGTTTTTTCTAAAGAGGACATGTTCCCCGAAACATGCCCATTTTTACCGGAATGTCGTCGGATTTTCGGACGATTCGGAAGCCTGCCCCGTAACGTCGAATCCTTCTCTTTACAAGAACGCATCAACTAACGCTCAATCGAAATC
>DBGBSM010000620.1:0-5056 GCA_048468815.1 Parabacteroides sp. | reverse complement strand
AAAACATTAAAAGGTCCTTACCTGCCTATATTGGACGTGTTGGATTTATCGTCCATCAATTTTGTAATGGAAGAAAAAGCCTACCGGGGATTTGTCAATGTGGTGAATTGGGAAGCTTACCCTTATTTGCCTGTAGTGACGTTCGATATAGCCCGGGGAAATAAAGATTTGTATCTGCATTTCTTTGTGAGGAGCCATTCGGTGCGTGCCGAAAACGGCTTGGACAGTTCGCCTGTGTACCAAGATAGTTGCGTGGAATTTTTTATGAAGAAACCCGGGAGCGATACTTATATGAATTTCGAATTCAACTGCCTGGGTACTTGCGATGCCGCCCGCAGGCGTTCGCGTCTCGAAAAGGACGGCCTCCGGCCCGAAGAATATGCGCTTATCCGGCGCTCTCCGTCGATCAAGTCCAAGCCGTTCGCCGAGAAATGCGAAGTAACGGTATGGGATTTGACCGTTGCCATTCCTTTCGAACTGATGGAACTCGACCCCGATAATTTGCCGGAAAAGATGCTGGGTAATTTTTACAAATGCGGCGATGCGTGTATGCGGCCTCATTACCTGAGCTGGTCGCCTATCGACTTGCCGGAACCCGATTTTCATTGTCCCCAGTTTTTCGGCGAGCTTTATTTTTGATGTTTCCGGTAGTATGTACACAGGTTGCGTGACCCGGCAGCGTTTTCAGCTCTTGACTTACTCTCGGTAGATGCCGAAAAACGGCCTTTTATCTTAGTTGCATGCTTGTTGTGTGCAACCGTTTTTTTGTTTCCGCCTGTGAAATTCCTTATTTTCCCCGATTTGCATTGCGATAGTATACCCGACGGCGACAGGGCTTTGTCGGAAACCAAGCCTTATCCTTGCTCGCCAGTGATAAAAGACCGGAAATTTACTTATTAAAATTCGTTTGCAAGCTCAGGGCGAACAAGCAAATAAACGGATGGCTGAGGTGTGCCGTGTAACCGGATAAAAGAAAGCACAGGGAATCTTTCCTTTTCGGAAAAGCCCTGTGCCTCTATCAGGTTGTTGAAAATTCCCGGCTGGCTTACCGGACGCTTGCTACCTCGAAGCCGCCTTCCAGGCGGATATCCTGCGACGAAGCGCCTACTCCAACCTTGAACGTGCCCGGTTCTACGGTAAAGTTCCGGTTGATGTCCCAGATAGCCAGGTCTTTCGGCTGAAGCGTAAACGTAACCGTTTTCGATTCGCCCGGTTGCAGCGTGATGCGTTCGAAACCGCGCAGCACTTTCGTATAGGTGGTTACGCTGCTGTACTCGTCGTGCAGGTACAACTGCACCACTTCGTCGCCTGCCCGCTTGCCGGTATTCGTTACTTTACAGCTTACGGTGTAGGTGCTTTGCGCGCCTCCCTTTTCCGGGGTTACTTTCAGGTCGCTGTATCCGAAGGTGGTATAGCTCAATCCGTATCCGAAGGGATACAAGGCGCCGTACACGCTGGTGGAGGCTTTTACGTCGGAACCCGGTTTGAACGGGAAGGCGAAAGGCACTTGTCCCACCGATTTGGGGAAGGTTACCGCCAGGCGGCCGCCCGGGTTGTAGTCGCCGAACAATACTTCGGCAACGGCTTGTCCGCAAAACTCGCCGGGAAACCAGGCGTGTACGATGGCCGGCACGTTCCGCTCGGCGTAATTAATCGTCGAAGCGCGGCCGTCGAGCAATACCAGTACCACCGGCTTGCCGGTAGCCATAACGGCTTTCATCAAATCGTTCTGCCGTCCCGGAAGGTCGAGGTCGGTGCGCGATTTGTCTTCGCGTACCGTTTTTTCCGAACCGCCCAGTACCAAGATGGCCACATCCGCGTTCCGGGCCGCTTCCACCGCTTTGTTCATCAACGCGGTTTCTTCGCCGGTATAAGGGAAGTCGAGCAGCTCGCTGTCGGGGAAGTTCGGGTCGATAATCTCGCATCCTTTTTCTACCGTTACGTTGGCGCCGGGCAACATTTGCCGGATGCCTTCCGCTACGGTAATCATCGGCGCGTTGGCCGGTCCGTACCGGCAAATCAGGTATTTATGTTCCGTGGCGTTCGGCCCGATAACGGCTACGTTTTTCAGGTTTTTACTTAGCGGGAGCAGCTCGTTCTCGTTTTTAAGCAATACGATCGACTGGCGGGCGGCATCCAGCGCTACGGCCTGGTGCTCGGCGCAGTGTACGATTTTTTCGGCTTCCTTCCCGTTTCCGGTGTACGGATTATCGAACAAACCCAGGTGGAATTTTACCCGCAGGATATCGGCTACCCGGGCGTTCAGCGTTTCTTCGGACACTTTCCCCTTTTGGAAGGCGCTGCGCAACGGCAGGATAAAGTCTTCCGGGGGCGTAAAGTTCGTGCGGATGTTCAACCCGGCGTTTACGGTTTGCGCCACGGCATCTTCCGGCGATTCGGCCGTCCGGTGCTTGCTGTAAAGAAATTCCACCGCTTCGCTGTCGGATACCACATAGCCTTTAAAACCCCATTCGTGGCGTAATATTTTCGTCAGGAACTCGTAGCTGCCGCTTACCGGGTCGCCGTCGTAATCGTTATACGAGCTCATCACGCCTAAGGCGCCGGCTTCCTGGAAAGCTACGCGGAACGGCTCCAGGTATAACGTACGCATCTCGCGCGGAGCTACGTGCGGGTCGGTACGCGTACCGCCGTCGCGTCCGCCTACCGGAATGCTGTATACCCCGAAGTGCTTGGGCGTAGCCACCAATCCGTGTTTTTGCAGGCTCAGTATCATTTGTTTGCCTAACTGGCCAACCAGGTACGGGTCTTCGCCGTACGTTTCCACTACGCGTCCCCAACGCGGGTCTTGCGCAATATCCAGGATAGGCGAATAAATATTGGTGTAGCCCAGCGCAACCGCTTCTTTGGCTTCCACTTCGCCGATGCGGGCAATCAGTTCCTTGTTCCAGGTAGCTCCTTGTCCGCATTGGGCGGGGAAGTAAGTAGCCCGGTCGTGGCAAAGGCCGCGAATGCCTTCGTTCGTGAAATCGACCGGGATGCCCAGACGCGTTTCCTCTACGAAGAAACGTTGTACCGCCTGGCGCGCCTCCACACTTTTGCTGTACGGAAAAGAGTATTCCGAACGGAACGAGCCTAATCCGTTATGCTCTTCGTCGATGTTTCCGATGCCGTCTTTCCAGATTTCCGATTTCCATCCTTCGGTAGGCAGTGCGTCTTTCAGTACGCGGCCCGAACCGTACAGGGTGGCCATCTGGCAGGTTTTCTCCTCGAGTGTCATTTGCCGGAGCAAGTCGTTTACCCGGGCGTCGACGGGAGCCGACGGGTCTTCGTACACGTCTTTCACTCCGTTCTTGTTGAAGTCGATCCATCCTTTCTTGTATATGGAATCTTTCGCCTGCAAGGGTGCGGCGCCTATACACGAAAGGGTAAGATACAGCAAAAAGTGTTTCATATTCGATTTAATTTATAGATAATGTCAATTTACATCCCACCACAGGTTCTTTTCCGGATAATTCTGAGCGGAAACGCTGTTGTAGTTGTCGGTGTTCATCGACGCTTCGCCTGCCGGATATAAGAACCGTTTCGGTGCGTTCTCTTTGTTGAGCAACGTGCCTTTCTCTTTGTCGTCTTTCAGTACCGGCAAGTCGGTACGGCGGTATTCGGCCCAGGTTTCGTATGTTTGCAATATGCCGGTATGAATCCATTTCTGGGTGGCAATCTGTTCCAGTGCTTTTGCCGGGTCGAATTTCATAGTCGAATTATCCAACCAGGTTTGCAACACATCTGTCGCTACATCCATTTCCGTAATCGCCGCTACTTTGTTGCCTGTATCGGACGAATTAGCGTAATACGTATGGTAATTCTGTACGGAGGCGATTACACCGTTGTCGTAAAACGTTTTGGCGTCGCCCAGCGAAATCAGATTACGTTGTTGCGCTTCCGCTAACAAAAAATATACCTCGGCGGCCGTTATGCCTATCCCTACCGGTAAATTCTGGTTGTTGCGAAACGTAACGCTGCTGTATACGGCATATTTCTTCATTATTTCGGCGGCCGAAAGCTCCGCTAATAATTCGATGGCATCATCGGCCGACGACGGATATCCTACGATATCGTTCGTTTCGGCAATTACTTTGCCTTCATCGTCGGTACCCGGCTGGAATAAGAGACGCAACCGCGGGTCGCTTGCCTGATTCATCAATTCGACCATCAGTTCGGGAGCATAGCAATAATACCCTTGATTTTTGCTATGGCTTTCTTTGAGTGCCCGCCAGATACCGTTTTCGTACGAAACATCGGTTTGGTCCACAATATAGGCATTATCTTGATTATCGGTGATAAAATCGGCTATGGAAAATGCTTTTAGCACTTCTTTCGTTTTGGCTTCGTCTACATTCGAGATGCGCATCGCGTAGCGAAGGATGAGCGAGTTGGCGAATTTGTACCATTTTTGCAAATCTCCCTGGTAAACGACATCCTGGCGCGTCATGGCACTCTGTTCGTCGATCGATTTATCCAACGCTGCGGTTTTGAGATAGGCCGAAGCCGATTTCAATTCTTCCAGTATAGCGTAATAAATCTCTTTCTGGGTATCGTATTTCGGCTTCAGGATTACTTCTTTCCCGTAAAGCGCATTCCGGGCGGTAAACGCTTCGCTGTACGGCATGTCTCCGAAAAAGTCGGTGGCAATAGCCGTATTATACGCTTTTAACACCTTGGCGGTTTCTATATACGGACGATAAGCCTTCTTTCCCGCTTCGTCCAAGGCCTCGTACATTTTGTCTATTTCCGTAAGCGTATTCATCCGGGTTTCGTAGTAATTCTGCCAACGCGCCTTGTCGTCCCGGACAAGGTAAGTGTTGCTTCGGTCTTGACCGGTTCCCCGCGCTGTAGTTTGCGTATAGATTCCCAACAACCGGAAGGTATAGTTATAACAATCGCCGTAGTCGTTTTCGAGCGTTTTTTTCGCTCCCTGGGCGAACAGGTATTCGATTTCCGTAGAGCCGAAAGCATCGGGGTTCTCGTGTTTTTCGTCCATTTTGTCTTCACAAGCGGAGAAAAATAGCAGAGAACCGATTAATGTGCTGTATAATTG
>DBGBSM010000619.1:0-3741 GCA_048468815.1 Parabacteroides sp. | reverse complement strand
TCTATATATAATAAAGGTATAATGGCCGTTTTGTTCATTCGGCAGTGAACGAGTCGGTTTCCACATGAAAACCGTGCAAAGGTAGATAAAAATCGCTTTCCGGTACGGAGCGAACAGGCAAATGTTTTAGTTAAATATGTTTTATGTGTGAATGTGTAAACGTAATCCGGGTTTTGGTTATAATATGTGTTTATATTCCGGTTTATGCTAACATGGGGTAATCGGGCGGCGTGAAAGCCTGTACACGTAAATCCGGATAGGTTCGGTGACGGCGGAACGGTTGCTTTTTCAGTGTTTCCGGTTTCAAAGCCGGCGTAGCGGCAATTGGCGCAGAGGGGCTTTACCGCCCCGGTAGACATCTTTTTAAACAAATAAATTTAACGCATGCCGGGAGTTTTCCGGCAAACCTCTACATTTGCTTTGTTTTAAAGCTATATACCGATAACTATGTCAGAACCGATTAAACACGAGTGCGGCGTCGCTATGGTGCGGCTGCGCAAACCGCTCGCATATTACCAGGAAAAGTACGGCACGTACCAGTACGGCCTTAACAAATTGTACCTGCTGATGGAAAAGCAGCACAACCGCGGGCAGGAAGGCGCCGGGCTGGCTTGCGTCAAGCTGCATGCCGACCCGGGCGAAGAGTATATCTTCCGCGAGCGGGCGACGGGCTCGGGCGCTATCCAGGAGATTTTCGAGGCGGTACACCGCACGATAGCCGATTATCCGCAGGCCGAACGGGCCGATGTTACGTGGGCAGAGAAGCATCTCCCTTTTATCGGCGAGTTGTATATGGGGCATTTGCGTTACAGCACCACCGGCCGCTCGGGTATTTCGTATGTACATCCTTTTCTGCGGCGGAGCAACTGGAAAGCGCGCAACCTTACGCTGTGCGGCAATTTCAACCTCACCAACGTCGACGAGGTGTTCGATTACATCGTGCGCCACGGGCAACATCCCCGCCGTTACTCGGATACCTTTATCATGCTGGAGCAAATCGGCTGCGAACTGGACAAAGAAAACCAGCGCTTGTTCGACCGGTATAAAAAAGAAGGGTTGCGCGGCCTGGAACTGGCGCATACAATCGAGCGGAATCTCGACATCGAAAAGATTCTCCGCCGGTCGTCGTCGCTGTGGGACGGGGGCTACGTGATTTGCGGGATGACGGGCAACGGCGACAGCTTCGCCTTCCGCGACCCGCACGGCATCCGGCCGGCTTTTTATTACGTCGACGACGAGGTGGTGGTAGTGGCCTCGGAACGTCCCGTTATTCAAACGGTTTTCGACGTGCCGGTGCAGCAGGTGCGCGAGCTGGAGCCGGGGCAGGGCATTCGGGTTACTCCAGCGGGCGAGATGAATCTGCGGCAAATACAACCGCCGTTGAATTACGCGGCCTGCTCGTTCGAACGTATTTATTTCTCGCGGGGAAGCGATGCGGATATTTACCGCGAGCGGAAACAGTTGGGACGTTTACTTACGGAGCCGATTCTGAAAGCCGTAGGCTACGACCTGGAAAATACGGTGTTCTCGTTTATCCCCAACACGGCCGAGGCGGCTTTCTACGGAATGATGGAGGGGATGACGGAGTATTTGGCGGAACAGAAAATCCGGCTGTTCCGCGAAAAGAAGGATTCGCTTACCGATAGCGAGCTGCAACGTATCCTCGCCCTGCGTGTCCGCCAGGAAAAAGTGGCGATTAAAGACATCAAGCTGCGCACTTTTATCGCGGAGGGCAACACCCGCAACGACCTGGCTACGCATGTGTACGATATTACCTACGGTACGGTGCGCCCGGGAGTGGATAACCTGGTGGTTATCGACGACAGCATTGTGCGGGGAACTACTTTGAAACAGAGCATTATCAAGATTCTCGACCGGCTCCGCCCGAAGAAAATCGTCATCGTATCCTCGTCGCCCCAGGTGCGGTATCCCGATTGCTACGGCATCGACATGTCGCGGATGGGCGAGTTTATCGCTTTCCGGGTGGCGGTGGAGCTGGCGAAAGAGCGCGGGCTCGACGACGTGCTGGCCGGTATTTACCGCAAATCGAAGGCGCAGCAAGGCATGCCGAAGGAAGTGGTGGTGAATTACGTGCGCGAGCTGTACGAGTTGTTTACGCCCGAAGAGCTATCGGCCAAGATTACGCAGATGCTTACCCCGGAAGGCACCGGCGCGGAGGTGCAGATTGTATACCAGTCGCTCGAAGGGCTCCGCGAAGCGATTCCCGGGTATCCGGGCGATTGGTATTTCTCGGGCGATTATCCTACGCCGGGAGGAAACCGGCTGGTAAACGATGCCTTCGTGAATTTTATGGAAGGGGCCCACGAGAAGCGCAGCTAAACGGGCACCCATAAAAAAACGGCAGTAGGGGATACTGCCGTTTTTTTTATAATATGCCGGTTCTTCTCCGGTTGGAAAGAACGGTTTAGTTTTGCTGGTATTTTCCCAGGAACACATCGGCATCGTCCGAAACGAACAAGCCTAAGTCGCTGGCCGGGAATGCGCCTTCTGCTACGATATTGCCGTTGTATACATCCTTGAAGAAGTTATACGACCGGTCGGGCGACGTCATCCATTCCCACAAGCCGGGATATACGTCCGCGATGCTGTGCGATTCGCTCGGGTAGTTGAACCAGTCGAACCCGCAAAGCTCGCCCCTGTCTTCGTACATATGTCCGGTGTGGGTGATTACCAACCCGTAAGGGATTCCGTTTTTATCGAATGATTGGTTGATATAGTCGGTAGACAGGGCGTACAGTTGCGCTCCGTGGTCTACTTCGATATACCATTCTACCCGCATAGGTCCGTCGGCTGCTATTTTGCTGATGTCCCAGTTGCGGATAGAAGAAGCCAGGAAATAATGTTCCATCTGCTGGTTGGCCTCTTTACCCTGCGTATTGATAAATCCTGCCTGCGATTTGAAATACTGTTCCCGGCAGTCTTTTCCTTCCGGGGTAACCAGATTCTTGTAAATTAAGGTATTGCCTTTGTATACGCTGCATCCCAGCTTGATGGATTTCGTGGAACCCAAAGCTACGGGCTGCACGGCGAAACCGAACTTATTCCCCCGAAGCTTGTAAAGTACATGGATTACCAGGTCGTTGTAATCGTAATCGCCCTCCCGCGAGTCTTCGAAACAAACTACCTGGTATAATTTGAAGCTGTTTACCGGCTCTATGTTATTGGGATATTCGTTCAGGGGTACATATACCAATTGCGGGCCGCTTTCCGCTTTGGTCTGTACGGTGCGGGGAAGTAAAATCGTCATGGGAGTAACCGCCTCGGCGATTATTTCGCCGCCTACCATTACCTGCGTTACGTAACCTTCCTTTACGGGAACTGTAAATTCCTCGGTCGTGAGGAAATGGGTTACATCCGGTGCTTCAGCCGCCGGTTCTTCGTCGATATTGCTCACGTCTTTTACGCACGAAGCAAATAGCGATACACAAAATAAAAGGAAAATAATTTTTTTCATTGCCGCTGTAATTTAATGAGAACCCTTGATTTTCATGCCGTAAAAGTAATGATTCCGTACCAGTTAGCAAAAAAATAACAATATATTTAAGGTTTGTTTAGATTCGGTTTCTACGCATAAAACGGATAAAATACCGGGTAAGCCCGACTTGTTTTTGCCGTTAAAAAAGCATTAAAAGTTCAACCTCAATGTATCATGGCTCGAAAATAAAAGAGTCTTCCGGGAGGTTACTGCCGTTTCTTTTCCGTAGAATTGCGGAACCCGGG
>DBGBSM010000618.1:0-2274 GCA_048468815.1 Parabacteroides sp. | reverse complement strand
CCCACACATTTATCGTTCCACACCCATACTATCGTTACATTTCCAACTTCTTAGCCCGCAACAATCTATTACGCACGTCCTTCCCCTTTCTTCAAGCGCATAAAAAAAATTCCCGGCACTCCCACGACGGGGCTTGCCGGGAATTTCCTCCCATAGAAAACGACTGTCTTTAATGAGCGACCGCCGCTTTTTCCAGATCGCCTTTCCGTTTCAACGCTTCGATAAAATAATAATCGGCATAATTGAGCGGCACGTCGATTTCGGAGTTATGCGGAATGCTTCCTACCGAATGCATCAATATAAAATTCCCGTTCGTACCCAAGGCCGCACGGTATGCCGGCGAGCCGAGCGAAACCAGGATACTGTCGGCATACGCTTTATAGGCAGGCGCATCCGCTACGTCCATCGTGCTGATTTCGTACAGAGCCGAGGCAATACACGCCGCCGCCGAAGCGTCGCGCGGCTCGTCGGGGATACCCGGCGCATCCATATCCCAGTAAGGAATCAGGTCGGCCGTACGGTTTTTATGCTCTTTCATCATCCGGAACGTTTTCAATGCCTGGTCGAGGTATTTCCGGTTACCCGTTTCGCGGTAGCAAACGGCGAATCCGTAGATAGCCCATGCCTGCCCGCGCGACCATACCGACTCGTCGGCATATCCCTGCGCCGTTTGCCGGTGACGCACCGAGCCGTCTTTCAGGCTATAGTCGATTACGTGGTAACAGCTTCCGTCGGGCCGGAAATGTTCGGCCAGCGTACGGTCGGCATGCGACACGGCTATGCGGTAAAATGTCGAGTCGCCCGACAGCTCCGTAGCCTTGAACAGCAATTCCAGATTCATCATATTGTCGATAATCACCGGACATTCCCAGCCCCGTTCCGACTGCCAGCCGCGTACCACGTCCCACGATTGGATAATACCCGCCGGCTCGCGGAAACGGGTAGCCAGCGATTGCGCCGTACGCACGATAGCCTCTTTATACTCCGGCTCGCCCGTAATGCGGTATCCGTTGCCGAAACTGCACCCTACCATAAAGCCTACGTCGTGATGCCACGTCAGGTTCTGCGCTTCGCCGATGGCCTCGGTATACTTCTTAGCCAGCGGCAACAGGGCCGTATCGCCTGTAAGCTCGTACAGGTACCACACCGACCCGGGGAAAAAGCCGCTGCGCCAATCGGCATAGCCGCAATAATATACCGAGCCGTCGGGCTTGAGCGTAACCGGATTCAGGCATTCGCCGCTCTTTTCAATCACTTCGATTTCTTTTCCTATCTGCTCCCGGGCGAAACCGATATTCTCTTCCAGGAAACCCGGTTGTGCCGGACGCTGCGTTCCTGCGCACGAAGCCAGAAAAACGGCCGCCAGCACGCCTACTCCAATTTTAATCTTCATATATTCTCCTTTTGGTTCGTTACTTTTTATCTGCGGCTGTTACCGCCTGCTACTGTGCCGCATCTTTCCGGTAATAGCGTACCCAGTCTACGTGCATTTCCACCGGCAAATCGGCCGGGTCGATACCGCCTACCCAGGGACCGCCCAATTGCATGTCGATCAACAAATAATAGGGCTTGTCGAAGGGAAACTGTCCTTCCTTATCCGTTTCGATGCGGGGATAAGCGAAGTTACGGTTGCCGTTCATAAAGAACACCACGCTATCGGGATACATCTCCACGGCATACGTATTGTATCCGTCGGGGTCGATAGGCCCCGTACCGCCCTGCGGCGGATCGTTCTTCAGATTCAGGTGGTGCGTATAATACGAATGCACCGTCTGGTAAGCAATCGAATCGTAATTGAGGCGCTCCATGATGTCGATTTCGCCGCCGGTTGGCCACGGATATTTCGCTTCCTCGGCGGGTTTCAGCCAGATAGCCGGCCACGCCCCGGTAGCGCCTTGCAACTTAGCTCTTACTTCGAGGCGGCCGCCATGAAAGCTCCGTTTGTATTTGGTATAGACGCCGCCGGTAAGATACGCCGCCGTATCGGTACCCCGGTCGGGATTAATCAAACCTTTTAAAACCAGATTTCCGCCGGCGATAGCGTAACACGACTCGTCGTCCGACATAAACTTGGCCCATTCGGGTGTCCAGCGGGGAATTTTCGACCATGTAGCCGTATCCAACTCCGGCCTGTCGAAATTTTCTTCCCATACCAGTTTCCACTCGCTCTTCCCGGTTCGGCCGCCGCAAGCGACGCAGAAAAGAGCCGATACGATACAATAATAAAGGAGTATGTTGTTTTTCATGTTGTTATTTATAATTGTCGAGATAGCG
>DBGBSM010000617.1:0-4897 GCA_048468815.1 Parabacteroides sp. | reverse complement strand
TTCCTGCATTTCCGGGGTAAGCGCGTCGAGTATGCTTTCCAACGTATCTTTCGGCAAGTGGAGCCGCACCATGTACAATCGTCGCAGTCCGCTGGGAACCGAGGCGTATTCGATAGCCAGTTCGATATTCTTTTCGGAAGTTTTTCTACTCATCTCGTCGAAGACATGCTGGATACTGTCTTTTTTGTCGGGCATCGCTTCCCAAATCCGGCTTAATTCTTCCTGCCTGTTTTCGTATTCCGCCCAAAGCAAGCTGTCTTTTTTCAGGTAATCGGCTTCGGTGAGCGCGTTTTGTGAGTAAACCGGGCCGATACCGGCCAGGAGTATGAAAACCCAGAAGAATTTATTCATATCCTTTCTTTTGATGGTTAAACTTCGTTCGTGCCTGTAAAAATAGGATTATATCCCGAGATAAAGAAGGTTGCACCGGTTTTTCTTCCGGATTCATGCGGTTCCGGAGTCCTTTCAAAGCGGTCGGAAGTCATTCGGATTCATCGGATGTGCCTGAAAGTTTAACGCGTCTTCTTTTGCGATATGAAAAAGATTACCTAGATTTGTTTGTGGTAACCGGATGCAAATCAATTTCATAACTCTTGGAAAATCAGCACACGGACTCCCTTGTTTCAAAGCGGAATTCGAATGGATAAATAAATAAGCTGTTTTTAAGCCGATAGGACAGGATAAACAAGACAGATGCGTTTTTGTGCGTTATTGAGGCGTTTTTTCCCTGATTTCGTTATCTATCATTTTATCCGGTCGGCGAATCCGGTTTTTGCAGCCGTAGACGGAAATACCGTATACTTCGAAGTTGTGTTTTTATATGAAATAACCCCGGATTAACACGTTAAATATGAATAAACGATTCGCTATCATCCTTAGGTCGCTTCTGATTTTACTTTTCAGTTCGATTTCCACGGAAGTTTACCCGATTTACTTCAGGCATATCGGAATGGAAGAAGGCTTGTCGCATTTTACCGTGCTATCCGTTTACCAGGATAGGCTGGGACGGATGTGGTTCGGAACGAACGAGGGACTTACCGTTTATAACGGTTCGCGTATCCACGTATTCAAACCGGACTTCGATTTAACGAACGAGCACGGGTTACAACGTATAAAAGAGAACCGCATCACTTCGATTCACGGCGACGGAGAGGGGAATGTTTTTTTCCTGGCCGGCCATTCGCTGATACGTTACGATATACGGAAAGAAACGTTTTCGCAAATCCGGGACGCTCATGTAACCGCTTTGACATCTTTCCGCGGGAAAATAGGATGTGCCGTACATGATTCCCTATTCTTTTATAATCCGGAAACCGATAAATTGGAGTTCTTTTTGGAAACCTCGTTTCCTTTGATTACGCAATTAGGCATTTTTGGCGACGACCGCATTTGGATCGGCACCCGTAACGGGTTGTATGTCGCCGATAAAAACCGCCCCGTCCGGTGCGTTATTCCGGATGTTATGGTTTATTCCCTGTTCCGGAGCTCGCGGAAAGACCTGTGGGTGAGCACCCGGCGAAAAGGATTGTACCGGATTGCCGAAAGAGGAAAAGTAGAAAAGATGCCTTACGATGCACAGGGACTTCACGGAATAGCCAGTAACCAGGTGCGGCAATTGGCGGAAGATAACGCGGGAAACCTGTGGATAGGAACTTTCGACGGATTGCAGCGATACCATCCGGAAAAGAAAGAGTTCGAACTATATACCAGTGAAAACGTTCCCGGAAGCCTGTCGCATGCTTCGGTTTTTCCGGTTTACAAAGACCAGCGAGGTACCGTCTGGGTAGGAACGTATTACGGAGGAGTCAACTATTTCAATCCGGAAAGCGATATTTTTACGTATTATCCGGCCGCTTCGCTGATTCCGGACGAGCCGAATTATTCGCTGGTAGGCGATATGGCGGAAGACGCAGAAGGCCGTTTGTGGATTTGCACCGAAGGAGGCGGCCTGAGCTGCCTCGACAGGCGTACGCATACCTTCACCCAGTATGTCGCTTCGGCCGTACAAGCAAACAGTTTGCCCCATAACAACCTGAAAAGCATCGCCTGCGATAGCGTACGGCATACCTTGTATATCGGCACGCATACCGGCGGCCTTTCGGCGTTCGACCTGGAAACCGGTAGGTTCCGTAACTATTTACCCCGCTTCAAAGCTGGCGGAAAGGCGCCCGGCGACATTATCGACCAGGTGGCGTGCTACGGCAGCCAAGTCGTTGTGGCCGCCCGGAACGGTACCTTTGTAATGGATACGCAAGCGGATACGTTTGCTTTGCTGGGAGACGGAGCGCCCTGTCGGATGTTCGATGTCGATTCAACCGGCAACGTATGGATGCTCTGGGATGAAACGCTCGTTTTAACCGGACTGACTACTCCGGGCGCTCCCAAAAGGTACGAATTATCCCGGTACGGCATCGATTTCCCGGTTACCCGCTTGCTGGCCGCCCGGAAAGGCATTCTTTACCTCAGCACTTCCGGTGCCGGTCTTTACCGGTTCGACACGGAAAAGGAAACGGTAACGCATTATACGGCGGAAAACAGCTCGCTGCTGAGTAACTATTGCTATACTATGAAAAAAACCGGTACCGGCGAGCTTTTGATTACCAGCGATAAAGGCATTATGCTGTTTAACCCCGCGAGTCGCTCGGTAAAAGCGATCCGGTTACGGGAAGGGATGCCGCTTACGTCGGTGGTAGGGAACTGCGGCATTTATATTTGCCGGGACAACGAAATTTTTGTGGGCGGCATCAACGGGATGGTTTCGTTCAAAGAAGAAGATTTGAACAAGCAATCTTCTGGCAGCCGGTTGTACTTTACCGATTTGTTCTTAGACAACAAACCCGTTTATCCCGGCGATACTACCCGGATACTCAGCCAATCCCTGCCTTTTACCTCCCGGATAAACCTGCGCCATAATCAGAACAACTTGGTATTCCGTTTTACCGAGCCGGATTACAACAGCGCGCTGAAAAACAACTTGTACGAGTATAAGCTCGAAGGATTCGATAGAGAATGGGTAGCTACCACACGTACCACGTTGAATTACACCAACCTGAGTCCGGGCGATTATTTGCTTAAAATCCGCAAAGCACTTTTGTTTCCCGGTGACAATCCGGCGGAAAGCAGCCTGGGCGTACATATCCGCCGGCCGTGGTATGCTACCGGATGGGCGCGGAGCCTTTATGCATTATCCGGTTTTCTACTCTTTTATATCATCTGGAAAGTTAAGAAATCCCGGTTAGAACTGGCCATGTCGTTGCGTGAAGAGCGGAACGAGAAGGAACGGATAGAAAGGCTGAACCAGGCCAAGCTCCGGTTCTTTACCAATATCAGCCATGAGTTCCGTACGCCGCTCACGCTTATCATCAGCCAGTTGGATGCGCTGGTGCAACACAACCGCTTCTCGCCCGGCATAGAAGCGAAGCTCAGGAAAGTGTACGCGCATACCGACCGGATGCGCACGCTGATTACCGAATTGCTCGATTTCAGGAAATTCGACCAGCAACAGGTTACGCTGCACGTCTCGGAGCAAAATATCGTACCGTGGTTAAAAGCCATTTACCTTTCTTATGCCGATATGGCCGGGCAGCGCGCCATCTACTACGGTTTTGCGCCGGCACAAGAAGAAATCGGTTGTTGGTTCGACCCGTCGCAGATGCAGAAAGTTATTTACAATTTGTTATCCAACGCCTTTAAATACACTTCCGACGGAGGGAAAATCGAATTGGCCGTTTCGGAAGAAAACGAACAGGTGATTATTCAGGTAATCGACAACGGCACCGGACTTTCGGCCGAAGACAAGGAACGGGTATTCGAGCGTTTCTACCAGGGAGAGAACAACCTGGCTGCACAAGACAATCCGGGTACGGGCATCGGCTTGGCGCTCACCAAAAGCGTCGTGCAATACCATCAGGGGAACATTTCGGCGGAAAGCTCGCCGGGATACGGCACGATTTTTACTGTTACGCTGAAGAAAGGGCGTGCCCACTTTAACGCCGTCCCGAATATCGTTTTTGAAGAAGAAGGAAGGCAGCCCGGCGTGTGCGCCGGGAGTTTGCCGGATTCTTTCCTTTCCGGTAACGCCGGAGAAGAGGGCGGTACGGAAGCCGGCGGTTTACCGGAAATGCGCCGGTATACGGTTCTGCTGGTAGAAGACAACGAAGAGCTGATGCAGGTATTGATTTCGCTTTTTTCTCCGCTCTACACCGTACTTCCGGCTTTTAACGGGAAAGAAGGGCTGGAGAAAGCGACCGCCGAAAACCCGGACTTGATTGTGTGCGATGTAATGATGCCGGTGATGGACGGCAAAGAAATGTGCCGGCGCATTAAAAACGACATCCGCTTGTGCCACACCCCGGTAGTTCTGCTTTCGGCGCTTAACTCGGAAGAACAAAATATCGAAGGGCTCCGGTGCGGGGCCGACGATTACATAGGAAAGCCTTTTAACGCCCGGGTATTGTTGCTTCGTTGTAACAACCTGCTCCGGAACCGGCACTACGTCAAGGAGCGATTAACCGGGCAAGATAGTCTCGACGTCCGTCTGTTGGCAACCAATCCGCTGGATGAAGAATTTCTTTCACGCGTGACCGCCGTCATAGAACGGCACATCGACGAAACCGATTTCGATATAACGCTTTTGTCGAAAGAAACGGGGTTCGGACGCAGTTCGTTTTATACCAAGTTCAAGGCGCTTACCGGCCTTACTCCCGGTAATTTCATTCAGGATTACCGGTTGAAAAAAGCGGCGGCGTTATTGGTAAGCCATCCCGAAATGCAAGTAGCCGAAATCGCCGTCCGGTTAGGATTCAACACTTCCCAGTATTTCAGCAAATGTTTCAAGGCGCAATTTAAAGCGTCGCCTTTGGATTACAGGAAAAACAAATTACGGGGCAACGCGTAA
>DBGBSM010000616.1:0-1937 GCA_048468815.1 Parabacteroides sp. | reverse complement strand
ATGGTGCTCCGTACCGAAGACCTGGTAAAGAAATACAAAACCCGTACCGTGGTAAACCACGTATCCATCAATGTAAAGCAAGGCGAAATCGTCGGGTTGCTGGGGCCTAACGGCGCCGGCAAAACCACTACGTTTTATATGACGGTGGGCCTGGTTACGCCCAATGCGGGAAAGATATTCCTGAACGATATGGAAATTACTTCCTTTCCGGTGTATAAACGGGCCCGGAACGGCATCGGCTACCTGGCGCAGGAAGCCTCCATTTTCCGGAAGATGACGGTGGAAGACAATATCCGCTCCGTACTGGAAATGACGGATACCACCAAGCAGTACCAAAAGGAGAAGCTGGAAAGCCTCATCGACGAGTTCGGGCTGAATAAAGTACGCAAAAACTTAGGCGACCAATTGTCGGGAGGCGAGCGGCGGCGCGCCGAAATCGCCCGGTGCCTGGCTATCGACCCGAAGTTCATTATGCTCGACGAGCCGTTCGCCGGCGTCGACCCGATTGCCGTGCAAGACATCCAAACCATCGTGGCCCGGCTGAAACACAAAAATATCGGCATTCTGATTACCGACCATAACGTATACGAAACGTTGAGCATTACCGACCGCGCCTATCTCCTTTTCGAAGGGAAGGTACTGTTCCAAGGCACCGCCGAACAGTTGGCCGAAAACGAAATCGTACGCGAGAAATACTTGGGTAAGGATTTTCAGCTACGGAAGAAGAACCTCTGAGCGCAGCCGTTTCTTCAGGTACAGCGCGCAGGGAACGAACAGCAACAGGCTGGCGGCGGCTACCGGCCACACGTCGGACAGAAGCGCATGCTCCGACAGGATTTTGTTCTCCGATAAGGCGGGCGAGCTGAGGGTAAGTACGCCGCACATATTATTAAAGAAATGGGCGGCTACCGGCAACCAGATGTTGCCGCTCCAGTAGAGCAGGTAGCCGAAATAAGCTCCTAAAAGCAGGCGCGGAACAAACCCGTAGAATTGCAGGTGGAAAGCGCTGAATACGAAAGCCGCCGTCCAGATTACCGCATGATGGCTGCGGAACCGGTTGCCCAGTATGCGCTGCAGGGCGCCGCGGAACATGAATTCTTCCGTTATGCCGGCGATTACGGCTATCACAAGTAAATTCGCCAGCAGCACGCCCACGCCTTTCCCTTCCAGTAACAGGCGGGTAACCCGCTCCATCGCATCCTCCTGCTCCCGCATCCATTGCTCTACAGGCGCCAGGAACGACGGCAGTTGCATGCCTTGGTTCAGGATATTGGCCACGCCGATAACCGGGGTAGCCAGCAACACGGAAAGAAACGTAAGCGCGATAAGCGTAGCGTCGGGCGTTTTTCCGATGGAAAGATACGGGCGGATGCGCGGGCTGAACAAATACGCCGCCCCGAAAGCCGGAAGCAGGAACATGCACACCGAAGCGATGGCCTGTACGGTACGCAGCCTGCCGGCATCGGCCGTTGGCGTTCCGCCCATTACGGGAAGGCTGAGTAAGCCGCTTAACAAGGTGCCTCCCAGTACCAGGAAGATTAGCAGCGCGAATTGAAACGAGGCCGGTTTGCCGGTATATATTCCTTTTATATCCATTTTTTTCAGGGCATAAAAAAACTCCTGCCAAAGATAGCAGAAGTTTTTAATTTCTTCAAACGTTCGTCGAACGGGTAATTTTTACATTCTCGGGCGAGCTTCTTTTACCACCATCTGGCGGCCTTCGAATTCGGCCTGGTTTAATTCATCGATTGCTTTCTGGGCTGCCTGGTCGTCGGGCATTTCTACGAATGCGAATCCTTTGGAACGGCCTGTTTCACGGTCTTTGATGATTTTAACAGAGTCTACCACGCCGTACTCTTCCATTACTTGTTTCAAATCTTCTTCCCGAACACGGTAGTTCAGGTTGCCAATGTAAATGTTCATACAAATTAGAAATG
>DBGBSM010000615.1:0-3673 GCA_048468815.1 Parabacteroides sp. | reverse complement strand
GCAAGTGTAACAGGAAAAACATCCCCGGAAATGCCGGTTAATTACGAAAAAAACGGGAGTTTCCGCGCCCGTGCTTGCCGCTGATTTTGTTTGCCGCCGACGGCGGCAATAAAAACGGCGACGGCGGCAAGTTTGCCGGCGTCGGCGGCTATATGGCCGGCGTCCGCGGCAAACAGATACCGAAGGTTACTGACTGAGCTGGCCGATGCTATTCGATACCGATGATGCGCTCGTTTGCTTTCGCCTCCTCCAACCATTCCGGAACCACCGTTTGCAGAAATTTATCCTTTTCCCTTTTTTCGGCTTCCATATCGAGCCCGATATAGCGCTGCGCTTTTTCTTTCGTGGAAAGGTCGGGCATCGGAACTTCCCGTGTATATCCCAACTGTGCCAGCAACCGGATAAGCGACATCCGGGCCTGCGTAGCTTTGCCGAGCCCGTCGCCCAGTATGCGCGTTACTTCCTGGGGTGCATGAAAAGCGGCTCCGTGCGATGTTATCCCGAAATCCCAACGCCACTGGGCCTGGCGGATTAATTTCAATATCGCTTTCATTTGTACCTCGGTAGCCCCTTTTTCCCAAGCGAACCGGGCTTCGATATGGGCTTTTGCGAGTTCTTCTTCCAGGCGATTGCGTATATCCGACACCTTGTTCTGGCGCTCGTAAACATTATTGCGTAATGTTTGCTCGCTTTCGCGGTGGCAAGTTTGGCAAGTACGGTCGATCATGGCAAGCGGACTTTTGATATGGTGGTTGTTGTACCGCGCTCGCTCTTCGCCTATCACCGGCATATGGCACTCGCCGCACGAAACGCCCCGCTGGGCATGGATACCGGCCTGAGCCAACTCGAAATCGGGATGTTGCGCTTTCAATATCGGCGTACGGCTCAATTTATGGGTGAAATCGCAGAAATTTATGCTGTCGTAATAAGTTTCCATCCCGTCGACCGTCAATCCGAAATCCCACGGCAGCGTCACGCTATGATTATCTTCCCGGAAATAATACTCGGAATGACATTGGGCACAAACAAGCGAACGCATTTCCTGTTCCGTCGCCTCCTCGATGCGCATCCCCCGGCGCCCGTATGCTTCCGTAAGAAACGGGCGGGTGATACGCAAACTCATACTTTCGGGCTCATGGCAATCGGCACACCCTATCGGGTTCACGATTTCACTGCCCAGTTCCGCCCATTTCTTCTTGTAAAAAGCCGGCTCACCCATAGCTGTTAGCAGCCGGGGTACGTCCGGGCTTTTACACATCCAGCACGACGCCGGCTGCGGACCTCCGCTTTTATCCGAAGGAGCACCGGTACGCAAACTCTTGTAAAGATCGTCTATCGCATACATATGCCCGCGGGGGCTTGCATAGTCTTTCGAAAAAGCATACCCGGCCCATAATACGACCATATAAGGCCGTTGCGCCAAAATATCCGTTTTCCGGTTACCGTTGTATAAACTGCGGAAGGTGGTATCGGTCGTATTTTTCCAGGTCTGGTATTCTTGCGAATAGCGCAGGTTCATCGATTCGCCGGCCGACAACTCGTTCTTTTCCTGCTCCGGATTATCGTCTACCTCGTCGATAAACCGGATATCGTTTTGCCGGACAGATAATCCGAACAAAACCGGTACAACGACAACAAGCGCTATACCGGTGGCTAAAAGCGTTTTACGTAAGTTATTCAATTCTTCACCCTTTTTATGCGGAAAATTTTTTATTATCGAACCGCTAATATATATAAAAAAACGCCACACCTCATGTAATCCGGCGAATATCGATTTATACAAAATCTGCTTCCGCTTACTTCCAACGCACGATACCTCCTTTTCCTTTCCGGATAAACCGGCTCGAATTGTTTTGTGTACCGGATAGTTACCTGCTACCCGTACTCAGGATTCAGGTAAACCGTTACCAGACTATACACCACCGGTCGTACTTCTCTAAAATTCTTCCGGAACAAAAATCATCCGTTCTTTTTATCCGGCACAGCCATACCGCTTATAAAAAGAAAAAGCCGGGAACCCCATACGCTCCCCGGCTTCTCCCTCTTTATCGATTTACCGGACTTCCCCTCCGCTTAAAGAAAAAAACGGAGTTATTCCTACCGAAACAACGCAGACGCTTACTCGAACGGATTGGTATTCATATCCGGATTCGGTTCGCCGTAGTCATGCTCGCTGTCTTGCCGAGCGATAGCCGCTTCGTGCGCCGCTATCAAACCCGCCATTTCCGCAACAAGCTCCCGGTTTTCAGCGAGCGAAGCGATATTGACACGCTCTTCCGGGTCGAGTTCCAAATCGTACAACATACACGCTTTCGGCTTCGTACTGTCGGCCGGTGCCCATTCGGTATATAAGTAACGGGGAGTACGTACCGAAATACCTTTATTCATCCGGCTGAAAATAGCCTTATGCGTTACCGCCTCCGGGTTCTTCAACACCGGAACCATCGACGTACCTTGTGCATGCGAAGGTGCTTCGAATCCGGCCAATTCGCACAGTGTAGGATAAATATCCACGCTTCCTGTCAGGCTCGGCGAATGTTGTCCGCCCCGGATACCCGGCGCCGAAATCATAAAAGGCACATGCATCGCTTCGTGAAAATTACTCAGTTTCGACCAACCTTCGTGCTCACCCAGCAAATACCCGTTATCGCCCCAAAGTACCACAATCGTATTTTCACGCAATCCGAGCCGGTCTATCGTGGCCATCAGCTTTCCTACCTGGGCGTCGGTATACGATATACCCGCATAATAGCCTTGCCGTATTTTAAGCGCCAGGCTGTCCGGCATATCTTCATAATGCGGAATGCCCGATAAAGTCATATACAATTCCTGGGTAGCCTGCCGCGCCTCGGCCGGCGCCGTAGCAGGAAAATCCGGATTATCGGTAAGACCTACGATTGCCGGGTCGTACATGTCCCAGTATTTTTTAGGAGCCATAAACGGAGCGTGCGGACGGTAATACCCTACAGCCAGGAAAAACGGCTGTCCGGTACTTTTCGCTTTCTCCAGTTCGGCAATCGCACGTAACGTATTCTGTCCGTCGGGATAAGCCTCGTCGGGCACATCCACGCATTCGAAAGCCGGTCCTTGCGGCGCCTGGAAATCGCGCGGAAGAGCGGATAAATCGTCGAAATCGATTTTGGATATGTTCTCGCGTGCTATTTCCTGGTCGATTTGTTGCTGGCGGATATTGGCGGAATCCTGATAACCGAAATAATTCCGCTCCTTATCCAGCACATCCCAGGCAGAAGCAAAATCGTCGCCGTGATGAAATACCTTTCCGAGCGAAATAGTACGGTAACCCTGATTCTTGAAGAATTGCGGCAATACGGTAACCTCGGGAACCAGGTCTTGCGCCCGGGCGAAATTGGTAAACCGGTCAGGAGTAGGATACAATCCCGTCCACATACTGGCCCGCGAAGGACCGCTGAAAGGAACCGAGCAATAATGCATATCGAACTGTACGCCTTGTGAAGCCAGCCGGTCGATATTCGGCGCAATCAATTGGGTTTCGCCGTATACGGGAAGTGCGGTGCGAAGATCGTCGATGCAAATAAAAAGAACATTTTTCACCGGCACTTTTTTTTCTTTTCCTTCACAGGAAGAGAACGACAAAACCGTTAAGCTTGCCGTAAAAACAAAGCAAGGATTAAGAAGTGATTCCATATTATAT
>DBGBSM010000614.1:0-18710 GCA_048468815.1 Parabacteroides sp. | reverse complement strand
GGATATTAAAAAAGATGCAGATGGATAATAATCAGTTTTTTACCTACAAAGAAATTATGCAACAACCCGAAATGTGGTTGCAGGAGTACGAATCGATACGAAACCGACGGGAGGAAATCGACTCTTTTCTTTCCCGGCATTCCGGGCCGGATTGCCAGATTATTTATACGGGCGCCGGAACATCGGCTTATATCGGGAATATTTTAGAAGTGGCTTTGTGGGGTACCCGTTTCCGCGGAGCGAAGTCGGTTCCTTCCACCGATTTGATTACCAACCCACTCGCTTATATCGACCGGGATAAGAAAGTATTACTGATTTCTTTCGCCCGGTCGGGCAACAGTCCGGAAAGCATGGGTGCGATCCGGATTGTGGAGTCGCTTTGTAAACAGACGGCCCATATCTATATTACGTGTAATGCGGAAGGAGAACTGGCCAAAAACGCGGCTGGAAAGGATACGCTGCTGTTGCTGTTGCCTCCCGAAACCGACGATTTGGGATTGGCGATGACCAGCAGCTTTTCCACGATGCTTCTTACTACCATGCTGATTGCGAATATAACCGAAATCGATTCCCAATTACCGCTTATCCGGGCTTTGTGCAAAAGAACCGAAGAAACCCTTCGCCGGTGTGCACCGGCTGTTCAGGGGGTAATGAAGCGTGCGTTCTCGCGAGTGGTTTTCCTGGGAACCGGCGAATTGAAAGGAATCGCCGAAGAGTCGCGGTTGAAGCTTCAGGAACTGACCGACGGAAAAATCATTTGTCAATTCGATTCTTTCCTGGGTTTCCGACACGGGCCGAAAGCTATCATAAACGAAGAAACGATACTGGTATATCTTTTTTCCGGAAACGAAAACGTACGCCGGTACGAAACCGATTTGGTGAAACAAATCGATAGCAACAACCGGGTGACGGCGCAAATCTTCGTTTCGAACACCAAAACGGAGATACCGGGTATGAAGCCGGATATAGAGGTTATTCTCGGCGGTGTCGGAGAGCCGGCGAGCGTTTACGACTGTATTCCGTATATCGTCGTTGCGCAGTTGATGGGATACTACAAGTCGCTCGACGCCGGTTTGAATCCGGATGCCCCTTCGGTGTCGGGAAATATATCGAGAATCGTGGAAGGTGTTACATTGTACGACGAACAAAAATAAACGAGGAAAATGGCAAAAACAGAGAATTTATTAAACCGGATTTCCGAACTCGAACGCGAAACCGGAATCAAACGTACCGTTTTTGCGGTATGCCCGAATTCGACAGCCGTTATCAGGGCGTCTTTTCGCTCTGCCAAACGGAATAATGCGCCGATTTATTTTGCTGCGACGCTGAATCAGGTAGATGGCGACGGCGGTTATACCGGGCTTACGCAAAAGCAGTTCGTAAAGCTTCTCGAACAGGAAGCGGCCGCGGTGGATTACGACGGAATTTATATTGTGGCGATCGACCATGGCGGCCCGTGGCTGAAAGATGTGCAGTCGAAAGAACGGTGGAGCCTGAAAAGAGCGATGAACGGGGTAAAGAAATCGTTCGAAGACGCAGTGCTGGCCGGGTACGACCTGATTCATGTCGACCCTACGGTGGATATCTTTCTCGAGCCGGGTGAAACTATCGATATAAAAGTCGTGGCGGCTCGGACGGTCGAGTTGATCGACCATACGGAACGATTTCGCCGGGCCCGGTCGTTAGGTGAAATTTCGTATGAGGTAGGAACCGAAGAAGTGCATGGCGGGCTGGCCGACGAAGCTACTTTCGATACGTTTCTTAAGGAATTGAGGGCTGGCCTCGATGCCCACGGGTTGAACGACGTATGGCCGTGTTTGATTGTGGGTAAGGTGGGCACCGACCTGCATACTTCTACTTTCGATCCGGATGTGGCCCGTAAGCTTACGGCTAAGGTAAAGCCGTTGGGCAGTTACATCAAAGGGCATTATACCGACGGCGTGTCTAATCCGGAAGCATATCCGCTGGCCGGTGTAGGGGCGGCCAACGTAGGGCCCGAATTTACCATTAGCGAATACGAAGCGCTTGCCGAACTGGAGAAGATAGAAAAAACCAAAGACCGGCAGGGAGCGATTGCGCAAGTATCCGGTATTACTTCGACGCTCCGGCGTTTGGTGAAAGAATCCGGTCGCTGGCAGAAATGGTTGCAACCGGATGAGAAAGCATTGGGGTTCGAAGAACTCCTGCCCGAACGAAGAGCATGGATTGTGAAAACCTGTTGCCGGTATATCTGGCAGCATCCCGAAGCGTTCATGGCCCGGCAAAAGCTGTTCGATAACCTGGCGCGAACCGGTATGGACCCTGAAACTATTCTCTCTTGTCGCATCGAGCGCGATATGGATAAATATTTTCATACGTTTAATCTGGTAAACTTAAATAACTTAGTATCATGAAGGTATTCGATGTGGTGGCAATCGGAGAGCTCAACGTGGATTTGATTCTGAACCGGATTCAGGGAATGCCTGTCGTAGGGAAGGAAATATTCGCGGGCGATATGTTGCTGACTTTGGGAAGCTCTACGGCGATATTCGCCGCTAACGCAGCGTCGCTCGGCCTCAAAGTGGCTTTTGCAGGGATGATCGGTAAAGACAGTTTCGGCCAGTTGGTGAAAACGAGTTTGGAAGAGCGGCGGGTATCCACCCACTATCTGGTCGAAGCAGAGACGTACGCCACAGGTGCTACCCTGGTGCTCGCTTATGCGGAAGACCGGGCCAATATTACCTATCAGGGGTGCATGGATGCCATGGGATTCGAACATATCGACCCTGCGGTTTTCGAAATAACGAAACATATCCATATATCGTCGGTATTCGTACAATCGGGAATCAGGCGTGATTTGCTCCGGATATTGAAGCAGGCAAAGGAACGGGGCGTTACCGTATCGCTCGATACCCAGTGGGACCCGATGGAAAAATGGGAGTTGAATTACCGGGAAATACTTCCTTATGTTACTCTTTTTATGCCGAACGAGGCCGAGTTGACGGCATTGACCGGCGCCGGAAGCTTGAACGAAGCGATAGAAAAAATCCGTCCGTATCTGGGAGAAGCGTGTATCGTGAAGTGCGGTAGCCGCGGCTCGGTTTTGTTCAAGCCTGACGGTACGACGATGGAAACGGCTTCTTTCCTCAACACGGATGTAATCGATACGATCGGTGCGGGCGACAGTTTCAATGCCGGTTTTATTTACAGTTACGTTCGGGGTAAAACGCTTGCCGAATGTCAGCGATGGGGCAATCTCACCGGAGCCATCAATACGACTGCCGCCGGAGGAACCGGTGCGTTCGCCGGTAAAAACGAGATTGAAAAAAGAGCTTTGGAATTTTTCGGACAAAGCATTCAGTTATAATTTCTCTTTCCTTCCTTCCGGTAAAACCGGTGAAACGAACCCTTACTGAAAGGTACACCTGCATAAACGTTCATACGATTTCTTTGTGGTAAAACGATGTATATGCTTATAAAACAAGCATCTGTTTTATCGGTATGTCCGGGCGTATGAATCGGAGAGCTGCGAAAGGCAGACAACCGGCGAAACGGATTTCATGTAACCTCGGTATTAAAGTAATTCGGATACCTATGAAAAACAGTCTAAAAGAAACTTTGAAAACATGCCGGCGCAACCGGGTAGCAGTGCTGGCGACCAATTTTTATAATTACGAAACGTTGCGGGCCGTTTTACAGGCTGCGTCCGAAACGCAGTCGGCAGTTATTTTGCAGCTCACGGAAAGCTCGATCGAGTATATGGGGCTCGAAGTGGCAGTTGCTATGGGGCGCGGGGGGCTTGCCGGGTACGGCTTGCAGGGCTGGTTACACCTCGACCACGGTCGTTCGGCAGAGTGGGTGAAAAAGTGCCTCGATGCCGGCTTCGATTCGGTTATGATCGATGCCAGCGAGAAGAGCTTCGAAGAGAATACCGCCCTGACCCGCACCGTTGTAGAGATGGCCGAGCCGTACGGTGCTCATGTCGAGGCGGAACTGGGATATGTGGCGAAACTCGGACAACCGCAAGAAGGCGGCTTTACTACCGTTGAAGATGCTGCGAGGTTTGTCGCGCTTACGGGAGTCGATGCCTTGGCCGTAGCGATCGGTTCGGCGCACGGGTTTTACAAACAGGCACCGCGTCTCGATATCGAACGGCTTGCGGAAATCCGCGATGCTACCGATGTGGCGCTGGTATTGCACGGCAGCTCGGGCATTCCCGGCGAGCAAGTGAAAGAAGCCATCCGACACGGCATTTGCAAAGTGAATCTGGCTACCGAAATCAAAGATACTTTCATGCGAGCTCTTCGCGAAATCTTGCCTGGGAGTCGGGAAATAGACCTCCGGAAGGTATTTCCCGCCGCCGTTGCTCCGGTAGTGGAAATGCTGAAATCGAAATACGAAATGATGCGTCCCTGATTGGTTGAAGAAAATGAAAAACAAAATACGTATGAAAAGAACAGGTTGGTTTTTTTATTTATGGATAACGGTTTGCTGCCAGGTGGCATGGAGTCAGGATGTAGAAAACTTATTGCTTAAAGACTATCGTCCCGTTTCGGTGTTCCGGATTCCCGTTACCTATGTGGAGAAAGCATGTTATCCGGTGATCGACGCTCATTCGCATGATTATGCCAAGAGCAAAGACGAAGTAAAAGCGTGGGTCGCCACCATGGATTCGGTGGGTATCGCATTCACCCACGTACTGAGTTGCAATTGGATCGGCGAACCGATCGAGGTATTTATGGAACGGTACAGCGATTATCCCGACCGTTTCGGTTTCTGGTGCAGTTTCGATTATACCGGTTTCGACGAACCGGGTTGGGAAAAACGGGCGTTAGCTTCGCTCGTACGTTACCACGAACTGGGAGTTATCGGCGTAGGAGAGATGGGAGATAAAGGCGATGGCGATTTATACGGGTATCCGGCCGAAGGACGCGGTATTCATATAGACCATCCCAGGTTGAAGCCGCTGCTGGAAAAATGCGCGGAGTTGGGTATGCCGGTCAATATTCATGTAGCCGAACCGGTTTGGATGTATCTGCCGGTCGATGCCGCCAACGACGGGCTGATGAATAGCGCTCAGTGGAAAATCGATACTACCGCAGTGGAGCTGGGCTACGACGGGTTGATGCGAAGTTTCGAGAATGCCGTGGCGGCAAACCCGAAAACGATTTTTATCGCTTGCCACTACCTTAATATGACTCACGATTTGCCGAGGCTGAGCCGGTTGCTCGACCGGTACCCCAACCTGTATATCGATATAGCGGCGCGCGTGTCGGAATCGGCGGCTACTCCGCGTGCCACCCGGGAATTTATAATCCGGTATGCCGACCGGATTCTTTTCGGAACCGACAACGGTATGCGTGCCGGCATGTACCGGTCGGTATTCCGGATACTCGAAAGCGACGACGAGCATATCATTACTCCCGGGAACAGTCATTACTGGCCTTTGAGCGGATTCGGGTTGCCCGACGACGTACTGGAAAAGATTTACAGGCGTAATGCCGAAAAGCTTTTCCGGAAAACGACTCCGGAGAGGAAGAAACGGTAAAAAAGATTACCGTTCGAAAGAAATGGAACCGGCCGTCGGCCGGTGGATTATCTATACAAAAATCAACTGAAAAACAATTAAAAATCGATCGAGTATGAAAAGAATGCTAATCTGTGTAGGAATCTGTGCACTGGTTGCCGGAACCGGTTGCCGGGTATGCGGCCAGGATGTGGAAAGTCTGCTCCTGAAAGACTATAAGCCTGTGTCGGTGTTCCGTATTCCTGTTACTTCAGTCGAAAGAGCGAAGTATCCCGTATTCGATGTGCATTCGCACAACTATGCGAAAAACAAGGAAGAAGTAAAAGAATGGGTGAAAAACATGGATGCGGCCGGCGTGCAGGTAACCAGCATCCTCAACAACAGCAAAGGGGAGTCGTTCGAAGCGCTCGTCGATAAATACGGCGACTATAAGGATCGGTTCGTATTGTGGTGTAGCTTCGATTACACCGGTTTCGACGAACCGGACTGGGAAGAGCGGGCGGTAAAAACATTGGTGAAATACCATGAGATGGGAGCTGCCGGAATCGGAGAGATGGGCGACAAAGGCGATGGCGATTTATATGCTTTTCCGGCGAGAGGAAAAGGCATTCATCTCGACCATCCCCGGCTGAAGCCGCTGCTCGAAAAATGTGCGGAGCTCGGCATGCCGGTCAGTATCCATATGGCCGATCCGATTTGGATGTACTTGCCGATCGATGCCGCCAACGACGGATTGATGAATGCCTCGAAATGGAAAGTCGATACTACCGCAGTGGAGTTGGGGTACGAGGGGTTGATGCGAAGTTTCGAAAATGCCGTGGCGGCAAACCCGAAAACGACCTTTATCGCCTGCCATTACCTCAATATGAGTCACGACTTGCCGCGGCTGAGCCGGTTACTCGACCGCTATCCCAACTTGTATGTCGACTTGGCGGCGCGCGTATCGGAATCGGCAGCTACCCCGCGTGCCACCCGTGAGTTCATTATGAAGTATGCCGACCGGATTCTTTTCGGAACCGACAACGGAACGAGCACCGGCATGTACCGTACTGTTTACCGGATACTGGAAACAGCCGATGAGCATATCCTTACGCGGAGCAACAGTTATTACTGGCCTTTAAGCGGCTTTTACCTTCCCGATGAAGTATTGAAAAAGATATACTGGGAGAATGCGGCCGGATTATTGAAATGGAAACAGTAAAAGCATCGGTGAATGCATCTTGTTACCTGTCGAATTTATAAACAACTTCAAGGGATATTTATGAAAAAACAATTGAATTGGCCGTTACTGGCTTTGCTGCTTTTTGTGGCAGCGGGCTGCGAAAATACGGTTATCCTCACTTCCGGGAACCTTCGGCTTACGGTCGATGAAAAGATGAGGATAAAAGTGGCTTCGGACGAAGCTTGCACGCAGGCTTTTTATGAAGGATTTATCGAATCGGACGCTCTGTTTGCCGAAGAATTCACTGCTTCCCGGTTCGAACTCACCCGCACCGAAAAGAATACGGAAAACGGTAAAACCACCTGGTCGTTGGCAGGGGTGTACCAGGCCGACGGATTCCGGATAGAGAAACACCAGCATATAACCGTACCGAACGACCGGGGCGGTACAGCTCTTTTCGAAACTTTCTACGTAAATACGGGGCATAAAGAAGCAGCCGTGCTGGGGTGGAAAATGCATGAGTTGCGTGTCGAAGCGGATTCGTCTCTTTGGTCGTTCCAGCCGTCGTCGTCGAGTAAGCGGGCCGACTGGTTGCAAGAGGTTAAGCCGGGTTACTATAAAAAGAATTATTTGGGTATGAACGATACGGATTACGGCGGAGGGATTCCCCTGGTCGATTTATGGCGTAAAGACGGGGGAGTGGCAGCCGGAATTACGGAAACGACCCTGAAAACCATTTCGATGCCTGTACGATGGTCGAAGAACGACACGTATGCTTCCGCTTCGTTGCGATACGATTACGAGGAACGGTACCGTTTCGCTCCGGGCGACACCTTGCGTATCTACGATTCGTTTATCGGTGTGCATACCGGCGACTTTTTCGATCCGCTGAACCGGTTCGCACGAATCATGGAGTCGAAAGGAATGGCGTTTCCGGCGTCGGAACCCGAAGCCTACGAGCCGGTTTGGTGCGCCTGGGGATACGAACGCACTTTCACTGCCGGCGAAGTGCTGAGTACGCTGCCGAAAGTGAAAGAAATGGGATTCGAATGGGTGGATATCGACGACGGGTACCAGGTTGCGGAAGGCGACTGGGAAACCAACGCCCGTTTTCCCGGGGGCGACCGGGATATGCGTCGTTTGACCGATGCGGTGCACGCGCTGGGAATGAAAGCCAAACTGTGGTGGGCTCCCCTTGCGGCCGATCCGGAAGCCGGGTTACTGAAAGAACATCCGGAAATGCTGCTCCGTACGAAAGGAGGCGCTCCGCAATACATTACCTGGTGGAACAGCTTTTATCTTTCGCCGGTGAATCCGGTTACGCGCGAGCATACCGACAAATTGTTGGAGCGTTTCCTGATTACCTGGAATTTCGACGGGCTGAAGCTGGACGGACAACACCTCAATTTGTGTGCGCCCGATTACAACCGGGCCAGCCGGCTCGACAACCCGCAACAGGCGGTGGAGCAGATGCCGGCTTATTTCGAACATATCTATAGTACGGCCAAGGCTTATAAACCGTATTCGGTAGTGCAATTTTGCCCTTGCGGATGCGCCGTTAATTTTTTCATGGTTCCGTTTATGAACCAGGCCGTAGCTTCCGATCCCACTTCGAGCTGGCAGATACGCCACAAAGGCAAAGCGTACCGGGCGATTAACGACCGGTTGGCTTACTACGCCGATCATGTGGAATTGAGCGACGGGGGCGACGACTTCGGCACCCAAATCGGCATAGGCGGGGTAATCGGTTCCAAGTTCACTTACCCGAAAGACAATCCGGATGTAAAGAAGAGTTATTTGCTGACACCTGAAAAAGAGAAACTGTATAAGAAATGGGTCGGCATCTACCGGGAAAAAATGATTTCCCGGGGCGAGTACCTGAATCTTTACGACATCGCTTACGATAAACCGGAAGCGCATGTGATACGCAAAGACGGCCGCCTGTATTATGCGTTTTACGCCGATACATGGAATGGCGAACCGATCGGGTTGCGGGGACTGGAGCCCGGAAAGGAATATACCGTATGCGAATATACGTCTGACGACAGGAAGGTATATCGTATCGACGGTTCCGCCCCGGTTATCCGTCCGCATTTCAAGCGAAATTACCTCATTGAAGTATATCGAATTCCTTAAAACCTATTATTCACGGAAAACACTTACTATCATGAAACTGAAATTAGTTAAGAACAGGCTGTTTGCCTTGTTGGGGTTCCTCGTACTAACCGCCGGAACCGCCTTTGCGCAACAACACACAGTGAAAGGGCGCGTGATAGCGGCCGACGACCGGAGTCCCCTGATCGGCGTGGCGGTTATAATCGAAGGAACTTCCCAGGGAACGGTTACGGATGCGGACGGGGAATACGCCCTCAGCGTACCTTCGCCTTCCGCCGTGTTGGTTTACTCTTACCTTTCCTACAAAAAATTCTCTACCGTGGCGGGTAACCGTACGGTAATCAACGTGAGCCTGGAGCCCGACAACCAGGTGCTCGACGAAGTGGTGGTGATGGGGTATACCAGTGTGAAAAAAACGGAAGCGACCAGTGCGATCGTTACGCTCGGTAAAGACCAGCTTCTCGATGTTACCACACCCGATATAGGCAACATGTTGCAGGGAAAAGCGTCGGGCGTGATTATCACCAATGCGTCCGGGCAACCCGGCGATGCGGCCGATATCCGTATCCGCGGTACCGGGTCTATCTCGGCCGGCGCCGGTCCGCTTTTCGTGGTCGACGGAGTACCGGGCGGCAGTTTCGACCCGAACGATGTCGAAACCATTACCGTTTTGAAAGATGTCGGCGCCACGGCTATTTACGGTGCCGACGGTGCCGGAGGCGTTATCGTGGTAACCACGAAACATGCGGGGAAAAACCAGCCGGTACAGGTGAACGTACGGCTGAACGGCGGCGTCAAGCAATCTCTTTTCGGAAGGTTTTCGGTGATGGATTCCCGCGAACTGTACGAAACCCACCGGAAGATTTATCCTTCGGATATGTTCGAATCGGAACGCCCGGCCGAATTGCTCCAACGGGATTTCGACTGGATGGATGCGATATTCAAAACCGGAACCGTTCAGGATTACAGCGCTTCGGTGTCGGGCAGTAACGAATCGATGGGATATTTCTTAAGCGTGAACCATTATAATGAAAAAGGTTCGTTGATTAACACGAATTTCAGGCGTACCAATGTGCGGTTGAATCTGACGGCTAAATTGTCCCGTACGGTCGATATAGCGGTACGGGCCAATTACAAGGAGTCTGATAACCAGCGCACGTCGAGTTGGGCTACGCTCGAAACCGGTTACCGGGCGTTGCCCTGGGACGACCCGTACGACGAAAACGGCGAACCGGTATTTATCGACGGCCCGATACGTCCGGATAACGGAAAAACGTGGTATTCGCTCAATAAGTGGAATATCCTGCACAACGAGTTATACAATTACAATAAGCAGGATACGCGGGATATTTCCGCCGATTTCCTGTTGACCTGGCATATTACCGACTGGCTTACGGCAAGCTCTACCAACCGTTTCGAGCGTGGAAACGACCTGGTACGGATGTATATCGACCCGCGGACCCAGAACCCTACCTACGGACGCGACGGTTACCTGGCGAATAACACGGAAAAAAGCTCGGCCTTTTCCACTACCAACCTACTGAAGGCGGCTTATCAATTCAAGAAACATCAAATCAACGGGATGGTAGGCATGGAATATACCCGGCGCGACAACTCGTTTGTCGATGCTTCCGGGAAAAATATGCCTGACGGGATGGATGTACTCAGCACCACAGCCGCCGCCACCCAGCAAATTTCGGGTTACCCTACGCCGGGAGCTACTTTGTCGGGGTTCGGCCAGGCACAATACAGCTACGATAATAAATATTTCCTCACCGGTACCTTCCGGGCCGATGCGAGCAGTAAGTTCGCTCCCGACAACCGGGTAGGGTATTTCCCTTCCGTTACGGGAGGCTGGCTGGTAAGCAACGAGGAGTTTATGCACGGGAATAAAGTGCTTACCTTCCTGAAACTGCGTGCGAGTTACGGGTTGACGGGTAATTCCAATATCGCCGATTTCAGCTTTCTCGACAGCTTTGCTTTTACTACCGATTACTATGGACATGTAGCCGCCGTACCGGTGCGTAAAGGTAATTCGTCGTTGGGCTGGGAAACCGCCTACATGGCTTCTCTCGGATTGGATTTCAATCTTTTCGACCGGGTGGAAGTGAATTTCGACTTGTACAATATCAACAACAAAGATTTGTTGCTGAATGTACCTGAACCTACCAGCACCGGATTTTTCGATGTACTGCGTAACGTAGGCGAAGTGCGTAACCGCGGCATCGAGATTCAGGTTAACTCTACCAACATCCGTACCAAGGATTTCGAATGGACTACCGGGTTCAACATCGGCTTTAACAAGAATAAAGTGATGTCGCTTCCCGGCGGAACGCCTCTTACGCAGAGTAGCAACAGCGTGAACCAACTCATTGAAGAAGGAAAGGAAATGTATACCTGGTACATGCCGGAATGGCTGGGAGTGAATCCGGATAACGGCGACCCGTTGTGGTACGGGAACATACGCAACGAGAATAACGAAATTATCGGCGAAGGGCCTACCAACGTATACAACGATGCGTTATTCAAGGATATGGGAACCGCTACTCCCAAATTCAGCGGAGGTCTTGTCAATACATTCCAATACAAAGGGTTTACTTTGAATGTGAACGCCATCTTCTTGTTCGGGAATAAAATATTCAACTACACCCGCACTTCGATGGACGGCGACGGGGCTTATCTCGATTACAACATGGCTTCGCTCGATAACGGGCTGGGATGGAGCCGTTGGGAGAATCCGGGCGACCAAGCTACCCATCCGCGACTCGTGATGAACGGGAATAAAAATGCGAACAGCATATCGTCGCGTTACCTCGAAAACGGCAGTTTCCTGCGTATCCGGAATATTACGTTGTCATACAATTTCCCGAAAACTTTTCTGGAGAAAGTCCGCATGAAAAACGGACGCGTATTCTTGTCGGCCGACAACGTGTTTACGGTAAGCAAATTTTCCGGCTCCGACCCGGAAGTGCGGGTAACCGGTTCCGGCGGAAGCCTGGCCGGGATGTCGTCGATGAATTATCCGGTGGGGCGGCTCTTTTCCGTCGGATTGGACGTTACGTTTTAGCATTCTCGTGTCCGATTCGCCGTTCGTTGCGGAGTGCGCGGGTATCGTTGCATGGCTTCCGGGCGAACCGGACGCAAACCGGCGAACCGGCCGGATGAGTTTCTTATAATTGAGATAGTAAAAGAATAAATTAGATGTATGATATGAAAAAGATAGCGATATTTTCCATGCTGGCGGCTTTCGCACTGGCCTCGTGCGACCTGGATTTTCTTCCTGCGGAATCGATGACATCCGAGCAGGTTAAAAAAGATCCGGGAGGCGCCGCCTATCAAACCGAAGGCATTTACGCCATGTTCAAAGAACCGCAAACCTTCAAAGGAAGCACCTCTACATCGAACACGTACGTGAGGCATTATTTCCAGATGGCGGAATTCCGGAGCGATAATACGGTGGTATCGGGCCGTTCGTCCGACCCGCTTTTTGCGGCCGCCTGCTACACCGACGATGCTTCCTTGCTCAACCTGTCGTATATGTGGTGGATCGCCTACCGGATCATCTTCGTGTCGAACTCGGTAATCGAAACGGTGGACGACGGCTTGTCGCCTGAAAGCGATCACATCAAGGGCGAGAATTATTTTTTCCGCGCCTTATGCCACCTGCACTTGGTTACGTTGTATGCCAAACCTTATACTCAAGGCCGTGAAAATCCGGGTGTCGTGCTCCGTACCACAACCGATACGGAGGTAACCGAACGGGCCACGGTGGGCGCGGTATACGACCAGATCGAAAAAGATTTGTTGAAAGCGATAGAACTGATGGGAAAGGGGCAGCGCCGCGGCGATGCCGGCTACGTATCGAAGGAAGCTGCTCAGGGGTTGCTTTCGCGTGTTTACCTGTATATGGATAAAAACCAGGAAGTGGTGAATTTGGTAGACGAAATGCTGGGCGGAGCCGCTCCGGAAAGCAAACTCGACCCGGATATCGCCAATTATTACCGGAATGCGCTTTCGTCCCGGGAAACGCTCTGGGCGGTGGCTCACTTAGCGAAAGATACCCGGGCGCAATCGTCTATCGCGTCGATGTACCTGAGCGATGGAATAGGGTGGGGCGAAATCTATTATTCCGACCCGTTGGTGCTGCTTTTCGAGCGGTACCCGCACGATTTGCGTTACAGCTCGATGCACCGGTATAATACCACCGGGATGGAACCGGATGCCAAGATGATACGCTGGCCGGTCGACGACGGAATCAATGCGTTCCGTTCGTTTCGCCTCGAAGATGTTACGTTCGACAGCACCGCCGGGAAATACTATTTTACCGACGACGCATCGGGAAACAAAATAGATGTCGAAACGGAGCTCGTAAACACCTATCCGCAGAATTACATCCAGTTGAACGGAAGCAAAATCTCCGTCGTTTTGTCGGTTAAATCGATGAACCGGAACACGTTTCCGCGTATATACAACAAGAAGTTCTCGTATCAGGACGACGACCCCATGCTGTCGTCGCCGGTGATGATTCGTTGGGGCGAAGTAATTCTGAACCGGGCCGAGGCGTATGCCAAGCTGAACCGGGAAGGAGAGGCCCTTGCAGATGTGAATGTGTTGCGTAAGCGGGCCGGACTGGGCGACGACGAGTTGTTTACAGCGTCGAATTACCGGGCGCGCGGTTACGAGTCGGTACTCGGAGTGGTGCTCGACGAACGCCGGATGGAGCTTTGCTTCGAAGGCCACCGTGCAATCGACGTGTACCGCAACAACCTGCCTTTAGACCGCCGCTATCCCGGGATGCATACCTGGGAAGTGATTCAGCCGGCCGATAACCGGATACCTTTCCGCATCCCGCTCGACGAAACGCTGGTTAGCGGATTGCTCCAAAACCCGTAACGGAGCAGGTAACCCGGAACCCGGTGTATTCGTATCCGGGGCCAGGCGCTTTGCCGGTCCCGGATTTTTCACTTATAAAAATTCATCCGTAGATAAACAGTCCTTAGTATCAGACAAAAATTGATTTTAAAAAAAGAACAAAGGAAATAAAGCAAGCGAGCCGTTTCCTATCCACCCCTGAAAAGCACCGGCCACCTCGTATGGAACCCCGGGCCTCGGGCGATGAGCGTTAAGCAGACCGGCTGAAAGAGAGCGTGAAAAAAGCCACGCTGTTTGAGCTTACGTAGTAAGCGAGTTCGGGGCTTTTAGCGAACGAAAGCCGGGATGTAGCGAAGCGGACGTAGCCCTTGACCTTTTTTGCTTCGTTTTTTCTGTCAAGAGAAAAAATGAAGACCGCCGGTAGGCGCCGTCGGCAGACGCCTTCGCGGCGAGCGAAAAAGAATTTTTGTCATGTACTAAGATAAACAAACAAAAGCATATGAAAAATCGGAAATGGTTATTGTTCATTGTTGTTACCATGATTACCTGGGGCGTTTGGGGCGCCTTTAGCGAAATCCCCGAAAAAGCAGGTTTTCCCGCTACTTTTACCTACATCGCGTGGGCGTTAGCCATGATTCCCTGCGCCGTAGCGGCACTCGGTATCGCCCGGTGGAAATTCGATTCCGACCGCCGGTCGATGATGCTCGGATGTACGATCGGTTTTCTCGGTGCGGGCGGTCAGTTATTGCTTTTCGAAGCGCTCCGGCTGGGGCCGGCGTATATCGTTTTTCCTTTTATTTCGATGGCACCCGTAGTAACGATTACGCTTTCGATGGTGTTTTTGAAAGAACGGGCGGGGAAAGTGCAGCGGTTCGGAATTGCGGCGGCGCTTTGCGCTATATTCCTTCTTTCGCTCCAGGGAGGCCATTCCGGCAGCCCCGTAACCGGCTATGTGTGGATTGTCTTCGCTTCGTTGATTTTTATATTGTGGGGCGTGCAGGGATTTACGATGAAGTTCGCCAACAAAACGGAAATGCGGGCCGAGAGTATCTTCGTTTATATGGCGATAACCGGCGTATTGCTTATCCCGGTTGCCTATTACATGACCGATTGGAACGCACCCGGTATCCGTTTCAGTATGGAATGGGCGGTAAAAAGCTTTTTTATTCAACTGCTCAATGCTGTCGGCGCGTTGACCCTGGTGTATGCTTACCGGTATGGAAAAGCCATCCTGGTATCGCCGATGGAAGGGCTTGCGCCGTTGTTTACCATGGTTTTGTCGCTGGCGATTTACGCTGTTGTTCCGGATACCGTAACGCTTTCCGGCATGGTGCTGGCCGTGTTTGCCATGGGCGCTTTAGCGATGGAGTGAACCGGAATCGGGCAGTTTATCCGGAATGCAGTTACCCGTCGCCGTTTCGTATGCTCCGGCATCCGGTTGTGCGGCTCGTGCCAAGCGGGTTGCAGGTGTACTTTTATTCCCGGCATAGCTCCCTTACCGGGTTTCGGTCGTTTAAGAGAATAGGATTACGAAAATAGAAGGAATAAAAAAAGAGGAGTAAAGCGCATCCTTTCAAAGTCGCTTTGCTTCTCTTTTTTATCCGGAGAGGCTGTTCCCAGCCTCTTCCTTCTTATCCGTAAAACGGGGATTTATCTTTTTCTGCGTTTTCCCGCATCGCGTCCGGCGCCGTTCCGGGCCGACGAGGCCCGGCGCCACGGCTTGTCGCCGTTTGATTCGGAACGGTTGCCGTACGAGCCGCCTCCTCGTTTGCCTTTCCGGCCGCCGTTGGCATCGGAAGCCTGGGCGATTTCCACCGAGATGCGGCGTCCGTCGAACTCTACCCCTTTCAAGCTATACATTACGTTCTGCGCTTCGCTTTCCTCTACTTCGAAGAACGAGAAATTACTCAACAAGTCGATTTTGCCGATTTGCACTTTTCCCGGCACGTTCCGGTTGATCAGGTCGATCAATACGTTCGGGAAAAGACCGTCGGTTTTACCCAGGTTGATAAACATCCGGGCGAATCCGGCCTGCGAAGGACGTCCGCTTCCCTTCCCGCCGGCAGAGCGACTCGTGCGTTCCTCGCGGCGGCTGTTCCGTTCGTCTACGATTTCTATTTCGTCGGCATCCCGGTAATAATCCAGCAGGCGGTTGAATTCGAGCGAAACCATCCGTTTGATAATATCCTCCTTGTCGAGCCATTCCAGCTTGCGGAAGATGGAAGGCATCAGCGGGCTGATTTCCTCTTCGTTTACCTTTACCTTCTCGATCTGGTCTACCAGGTTGAACAATTGCTTTTCGCAAATGGCCTTTCCCGAAGGCATTTCCCCTTTTTCGAACTTCTTGTTCAAAATCCGCTCGATTTCCCGGATTTTTCCTTTCTCCTTGATATGGCAAATCGCAATCGAGATACCCGTTTTCCCGGCGCGTCCCGTACGGCCGCTCCGGTGCGTGTACGATTCCACGTCGTCGGGCAGCCCGTAGTGGATTACATGCGTGAGGTTATCCACGTCCAATCCGCGGGCGGCTACATCAGTAGCTACCAGCAATTGCAGGTTCTTCACCCGGAACTTCTGCATCACGTAATCCCGTTGCGCCTGGCTCAGCTCGCCGTGCAGCGAATCGGCGTTGTAACCGTCCTGAATCAGCTTGTCGGCTATTTCCTGCGTTTCTTTCCGGGTGCGGCAGAATACGATGCCGTAAATGTTCGGATAGTAATCCACAATCCGCTTCAGCGCCAGGTATTTGTCGCGGGCGTGTACCATGTAATACACGTTCCGGATGTTTTTGTTCCCTTCGTTCTTTACCCCGATGACGATTTCTTTCGGGTTCTTCATGTATTTGCGGGTAATACCGGCTATGCCCTGCGGCATCGTAGCCGAGAAAAGCAACATGTTCCGTGAGGCCGGCACTTCGGCCAGGATGGCGTTGATGCTGTCGGTAAAGCCCATGTTCAGCATTTCGTCGGCTTCGTCGAGTATCACGTTTCGTACGCCGCTCAAATCCACCGTTTTCCGGTTCATCAGGTCGAGCAACCGTCCGGGAGTGGCCACTACGATGTGTACGCCCCGCTTTAAGGTTTTTATCTGGCTCTCGATGCTCGAGCCGCCGTATACCGGCAACACTTTCAGGTTGTCGATGTATTTGGAGTAGTCGTTCAAGTCGTCGGCTATTTGCAGGCACAATTCCCGTGTGGGGCACAATACAAGCGCTTGCGGGTGGTAATCGGATACGTTTATCTTCTGGAGTATAGGCAGCCCGAAAGCGGCAGTTTTCCCTGTGCCTGTCTGCGCCAGGGCTATTACGTCGTTATCTTCGCCCAGTAAAAAAGGAATCACTTCTTCCTGTACCGGCATGGGAGACTCGTATCCCAGCTCCTGTATCGCTTTCAGTATGGGAGAAGCGACACCTAATTCTTCAAATGTTTTCAAAATAAATCGAATATAATTGGATTGCAATCCGGCTAAAAAAGTCAACCGGTGCCGCAAAGGTAGGGATTTTAATCCGGGAGGCTTCAATAAAGCATGATTTCTTTTAGCTTTTCCCGTTTCTTTGTAGTAAAGTTTAACTTCTGTTCAAGATACTTATCTAACGAGCCGTATTCCTTTTTGATGCGTTTCAGCGCTACGCCCAGGAACTGTTCGTTGGCGCTCAGCAAGGCCGTTACGGTTTCCTGTCCGTCGTAATCCAGTTTCCGGGCGTACGGAGCGAGCGCGGCGAAGTTGATGTAGTCGTTGGAATACAGGTAATCTTTCATAATCGTTTCTTCCGGCACGCCGAGAGCCGCCAGCAAAAGGGCCGCCAGGAAACCGGTACGGTCTTTTCCCAACGTATCGTAAAACAGGATAGGGTAGTTGTTTTTATCGAGGAACAAGTCTAATGCCCGGGCGAACTGTTCGCTGTTCTTGTCGATGAAATGCAGGTAAAGGTCTTGCATGTACAGAATGGCATCCCCTTTTTTCATTCTTCCCTGGCGGATACGCTCCATCACTTCGGCGTCGTCGCTTCCGGTATTTACGGGAATGTGGATGATGCGTACATGCGAATATATATCTTCGGGAGCCAGGTATTCTTCGGGCGTACGCAGGTCGATCATCGTATTGATGGCCAGGTTGTCGAGGCGGATACGGTCGATTACGCTCATGCGGTCGGGCTCGCCCGAGCGGAAGATATGCCCCCATTTCAACGTGCGGTCGTCGGAATTGGCATAACCGCCCAGGTCGCGGAAGTTCTGGATATTGTCGGTAGTAACCACGCGCGAGCCTACGATATGCTCGTACTGGTTGTTGAACGAAAGCAGGAAATACTTGCGGGTAACGTTGTCGATGGTGATGTAGGTCGAAACCTCGTCATGTATATCGACGATTCCTACGGGCGAAGTCTGGTCGAAGTAATCGGGAACGTCCGAAACGTACAGTCTTACAGAGCCTTCCATGGGAGGAAACGTTTCCCATTTAAGGATGTAATTGCCGATATCGTCGCGTTGGCACACCGCTTTTATCTCCGTGACATTGGAAGTTGCGCAAGAGATTAGTGCCGACATACCGGTAAAAAAAGTAACTATCTTTCCGAACATTTTTTTGACTTCCTTCTTTTGAAACAAAGATATGCAAACCGGGGTTTGCCTGCGCAGCCATTAATGTTATTTAAGATTGCTCCTGTAATTTTCGGCAAATTCCGGTGAAATAGAGTTGGCGTAGCTTTTGCATACCTCCGACGAGAAAGCTATTCCGCAGTCGATAATATCGGCCCAGCGCTCGGGCGTCATCGAGGGAAGGTCGTGGTAACGAATGTTATATTTCAGCAACCCGTAGATAATTCCGGCGTTGAAATTATCGCCCGCCCCGATGGTGCTGGCCGGAGTGAGGGACGGCACATCGAAATGGCGTTTTTCCTTTCCGCAATACAGGTTTACCCCGTCCGCCCCGTGGGTAGAGATAAAGTGACGGGTGTAAAAACCCAGATGCCGCTTATAGATTTCGTCCGTATCGCCGGACCCGAAAATATTCCGGAAATCCTCGTCGGAGCCGCGGATAATGTCGGCATACTCGAAA
>DBGBSM010000613.1:0-7178 GCA_048468815.1 Parabacteroides sp. | reverse complement strand
CATTTCTTTCTCTTGAAAGAAAGAAACGAAACAAAGAAAGTTCAAGGGCTAACGCTCGTTCGCTAAAAATGGCACTCCGCTCACTGAAGGCCCCGAACTCGCTCGCTTCGCTCCCTCAAACAGCGTGGCCTTCCGGGCGTTCGCTCCGTACCATTTTCTTAACGCTCTCTCACTGAGGCCCGGGGGCCCATACGATGGGGCCGGCGTTCTTCAATGCGGTAAACAATAAGGTAACCGTTATACGGAGCAGCGTGGCCTTCTTTTTCGCTCGCCGCGAGGCGTCTGCCGACGGCGCCTACCGGCGGTCTTCATTTTTTGGCTTGAACCAAAGAAACGAAGCAAAGAAAGTCCCGATTGAGAGAGGCAGTAGCCAAACTTGTTTGGATAATGCCGAGCGTGAGGGATTTATGCAAAATTCAAGGGCTACGTCCGCTTCGCTACATCCCGGCTTTCGCTCGCTAAAAGCCCCGAACTCGCTTTCTAAAGAAAGCTCAAACAGCGTGGCTTTTTTCACGCTCTCTTTCAGCCGTGCTGCTTAACGCTCATCGCCCGAGGCCCGGGGTTCCGTACGAAGCGGCCTGTTCTTTTCGTGGTTCGAGTGGAGAAGAGATGGTAATCGAACCAAGATTCCCTCTTTCATTTTCTTACTCTCCTCTCTTTTCTCCTTTTCCTCTCTGTGCCTCCGTGTCTCCGTGTTCGCCTTCGGTTGTCTCGCCTTCCGTACGAAGCGGCCTGTTCTTTTCATGGTTCGGCAGGAGAAGAGATGGTAATCGAACCAAGATTCCCTTCTTCATTTTCTTTCTCTCCTCTCTTTTCTCTTTTTTCCTCTCTGTGCCTCCGTGTCTCTGTGTTCGCCTTCGGTTGTCTTCTTTCTTAAATCCCAGGGATTTATCTTTCGTCTGCTTTGTCCCTGCCGTTGCGCTCCCTGTTCGCTTAATGTGGCGTTTACCGGTAGCGACGAGCGGCACAGAAATAGTATCCCGTTCCGGATAAAGATTTATCCCGCCCGGGATACGCTATTATCCCGGGCGGAATAATTAAATATCCCGTACGGGATAATCAGGTATCCCGAGCGGGATATGAAAGTAGCGTCGGTAGCAGTTACCGGCCGACGCCCCGTTACGGGCGAAGCCTCTGCCAGTATGGGGCGGAAGCCGGCGCAGTGCAAAAGACGCGTCGAGCGGTACGGTTTAAAGGGAGGGAAGAGAAAAACGGGTTGGCCGGGCACCTCCCGGCCAGGCATCCGAACGGCGCCGCTTGCTGTTCCCCGGAAATCAGGGAGCGGATACCTGTAGTCCGGAACGGCGCCGTTTCGTTCGAAAAGGCTAATCCGCAGAGGGAAGCGGGGTGGATTCGGCGTCGATGCGCGCTTTTACTTTGGCCCAGGCATGCGTACCGAACAAAGCGCATTCCGGCAGGGTGCGGTACATGGTGCGGAAGCGGCACAGGGGGATGACGAAGCTCAGTTCGCCGGCTCCCACGTAAGGGCGCACCGAGGGGTCGAACAGGCCGAGGAACGTGCGGTGGCCGTTCCGCCGGTTTTCCTGTACGGCTACCGTCACCACGTTCGCACAGCCGGAGCCGAAGAGGGCGGTAACGGCGTCGGCGGCATTGGTATCGTAAAACGCCCAGGTACACAGTCCGGCCAGCCTGTCGGGCGTGGCGAAGAAAAGCAAGCCTTCCGCCCCGTCGAAGCTTTCCGCCCGGTCGAGGCGAACGAAGTTCAGGTACGCCCGGCCGGTTCGTCTTACGTCCGCTTGCCGGATGTAATCGAGCACCAGGCCGGGAGTCTGCTTGTACCGTTCCTTCACGGATACGAAGTGGGGCACGTGCCCGGGCATATCCGAAAAACCGGTATAGAATTTACCGCCTCCGCATCCGATAACGTCCGCGTTCAGGCTTACGGGCGTGCCTTCGCGTACCGCTTGCAACGCTTTGAAGAAACAGCCGTTTGTCTTTTCCGTCGCTGCCAGCGGCGTATCGCTGTACGAAAAAAGCAGGGGAAGCGGCGCCTGCTCGCCGAAGGCTTCTTGGTAAAGCCGGATAAAAACGGGAATAGTCATAACTGTATGGTATTTGTGAGTGAGCGGCAAACGCTGAAAACGGCCTTTGGCATCTCCGCGTTCCGGAAAGAACTCGTCGCGGATTGTCTCTTTGTATTCTTCCGCTTTCTGCTTTGCGTCCGGATTCAAAGAGCATTCCCGGTACTCCCGGGCTTCTTTCCGCGCTTCGTGTAGCTTCGGAATAACGGGTATGATTTCTTCCTTGCTTAACGAAAACAGCCGTTTCTTTACCTATGCTTTCGACATGGATGGACGGTGTTTTAGATGTTTCGGCCGGATAAACAACCTGTCTGCATACTCCCGGTCGTATGGCTTGTACACAGGAAAGCCCGGTAAATATAACCTTTTTCCCGGATTTAACTTGCAAGTTTTGCAGCCTGTGTTTTCCCTTTCTATCCGCATGCGCCAGAAGAAACTGTATTCCAGGCGTATCGTCTGTAACAGGGGGTAAAACAGGCGTGCCGGAAGGTACCGGTTCCGGGCGTCCTGTCCGAAATGGGGTGTGTTTTGTCCGAAATAAAGCGGGCGGAGAATAGGATAATCGGTACATTTGTAGTTATAACGGTATTTATAATATAATCGCTTTATCGATATGAACAACACGACCCTGCCCCGTTTAAACGAAGTGCTGAGAGTGGCGCTTTTGCTTTTATTGCTTCTGCCGGCTTTTCCGGCACAAGCTTCGGTTCACGACGGTATCGCCTGGAAGAACGTGTCGGTGGAAGGAAGGAAAACCGCGGTGTTCAGCATGTTCGCCGACTCCGGCGGATTGATGTGGATCGGTACCAACAACGGCCTGTATACCTACGACGGCACTTCCGCCCGCAAGGTAAAAGGCGAGGTGTTTTCGGTGGGGCAGGTGTACGGCATAGCGGAACACGGGGATAGGCTGTATGCGGGCACGAATAACGGGTTGCTGTATTACGACAAGGTTACGGGCGCTTCGGCCCGGCTCGACGGCGGTTTCCCTTTCGAAATCCGGACGATGTTGCTCGTCGACGATGTGCTTTGGATCGGCAGCATATACGGGCTTTACCGGTACGATTTGAAATCGGAGAAACTGAAACGGATTACGGAAGGCTTGCCGCACCAGTCGGTTTACTCTATTCTGCGCGACAGCCGGGGCGTGATTTACGTAGGTACTTACGACGGGCTGGCCCGGTTGAAAACCACAAGCGGGGAAACGGAAGCCACGGCGGTAAAAATCGAGGCGTCGGGAAGTAAAGGAAACTTGTTCGTGAACTCGATGGCCGAAGACCCCTCGGGCGAATTTATCTGGATGGGTACCGAAGAGGGGCTGCTCCGGTATTATCCGCTCGCCGAACGGGTAGAGAACGAGAAGGCGATGCAGGGCTGTACGGTCAAGGCGTTGACACTGAAGCCCGACGGAAAGCTCGTGGCCGGCACCGACAAAGGGTTGTTCCTGCAGGACGGCGATTCGCTCACCAGGTGCCGGCACGATTCGCGCGACATATTCTCTATTTCCGACAACGAAGTGTGGTGCGTTTTCGCCGACCCGGCCAGCCATATATGGGCCGGAACGGAGATGGGCTTCTCCATCGCCGCCCATTCGAACAGTGTCCGGACGCTCCGCCTCGGTTCTATCGCCGGTTCGGGAGAGGGAAACCAGATTTATGCTGTTCACCGCGACCGCTCGGGCTGTCTTTGGCTGGGAGGTACCAACGGGGTGTTGATGCTCGACGGTGCGGGCCGGGTACAATGGTTCCGGTCGTCGTCCGCCCCCTTTTCCATCAGCCATAACCGCATCCGGGCCATCGAAGAAGGCCGCGACGGGAGGTTGTGGATAGCTACCGACGGCGGCGTGAATGAGTTCGACCGGAAAAGCGGCCGTTTCTTCGGTTACCACATCGCCGATTCGTCCGGGCAGCATAAAGCGAACTGGGTGTACGGGATTATCGACGATGCGGACGGGTTATGGGTGGGGAGTTACCTGGGCGGAGTACTCCGGGTCGACAAGTCGCGGCTGAACCGGAACCGTTCCGCCGTGGTTGCCGGTTACGCCGTTCATTCGGGCAACGGGCTGAATAACGATTTGGTAAACGAGATGCGGCGCGACCGGGAGGGCCGCATCTGGACGCTTTTGTTCCGCGACAGCACGGTGGTGCGCATCGACCCGGAAGAGAGACGGGTATCCAAGTACAATGTACTGGAGGCGGCGGGCGCGTGGCCGTCGCACATCGCGACCGACCGGCAGGGGCGTTTGTGGACGGCTTTTAACGGCGGGGCGCTGGTGATGGATAAAAACGGCGACCCGGTTCGCAAGGTGCTGTTTCCCTCTACCGAAACCGACGAGGCCGTATTGGCCATGGGAAATGTGGGCGGGGATATGTGGATCGCTACCGTATCGAACGTATGGAGCATCGACGGCGAATCGTTCGAGCCGAAGATTCTTCCGCTGCCGCAGAAACAGTATACCGCCGTTTACGAAGACCCGCTCACCGGCAGCGTGATACTGGGGGCTATCGACGAATTCGTGATAGTCGACCCGGTGGCGCTCGCCCGTATCAACAGTTCCGAAGCCATCCGGATGATAGCCACGGAAGAAAACGGGTCGCATTTCCTGTTCGTCGACGGGCCGGCGGGGCTCCCGGCATTCGAAGTGGCCTACGACAACAGCTTTTCTCTTACCGTGAGTGCGCTCGACTACGCTCCCGACGCGCTTCACCGCTACGCCTACAAGCTGGTACAAGACGAAAGCGACACTTTGCGTACCTGGCTCACGATGCCCGACGGGGTGAATACCGTGTCGCTGTCGAACCTGGCGATAGGCAAGCACAAACTCCTGCTGAAGGTGGTAGGCGCCTTGACGAAGCCGGTGGCTGTCACCCTCCGGGTTCTTCCCCCCTGGTATCTTTCCTGGTGGGCTATCGCCCTGTACGCCGTCGCGTTCCTGTCCGCCCTGGTGGGGTTGTTTTTCTACCTGCGGAAGAAGAACGCCGAGAAGCTCCGGGAAGCGGAGCGCCGGCGTTCGTTGGCTACGGCCGAGAACCGGCTCACTTTCCTTTCGAATATCTCGCACGACCTGAAAACACCGCTCTCGATGATTATCGGCCCGGTAAGCCAGTTGCGCGAGCAGCATAAAGACCCGGCTTTCCGGCACAAGCTGGATATTATCTATGAGAATGCGCTCAAGCTGAACGCCTTGATTCATCGCACCATAGAGATTAACCGCTTGGAAGATAACGACGATAACCTGTTGATTATCTCCACCGTCGACGCGGCGGAGTTCTGCCGGAGCGTTTTCGACAGCTATCGCGAGAGCCACCCCGGTAAGCAGTTCGTTTTCCTCGCTTCCCCGGAGCACATTTTCGTGGATGTGGATGCGGTGAAGTTCGAGTCGGTACTCAACAACCTGTTTTCCAATGCGTGCAAGTATTCGGAGGCGAAGGCTACCATCACCTGCGGCGTAACCCAGAAAGAGGACACGCTGGAAATCGTGGTTTCCGACGACGGCATGGGAATCTCCCAGGCCGACCAGGCGCTCGTGTTCCAGCGGATGTACCGCTCGCCCCGTACTTCGGCGCTGCGCGAAGGAACCGGTATCGGGTTGTATCTGATAAGGAAGTACCTCGAAATGCATGGGGGCGACATCCGTTTGTACAGTTGCGAGAACGAAGGCACCACGTTCGTGGTGAGGCTGCCTATTTCGAAGGTCGGAAACCGGACGGTTGCGCCCGCGACGGCTGTGACTGCCGATTCGTCGGTGGCTAAAATCCTGATTGTGGAGGACAACGCTTCGATAGCGGCTTTCATCCGGGAAATCCTGGCGAACGACTACAACTGCCTGATTGCCGATAACGGGCGTTCGGGACTGGCCGTGGCCGCTTCGTTCCAGCCCGACCTGATTATCCTCGACGAGATGATGCCGGTGATGGACGGTCTGGAGATGTGCCGGCGGCTCAAGCAGAATCCCCGCCTGTCGCATATCCCCCTTATCATGCTCACGGCCAAGACGGATAATGTAACGGAAACCGAGAGCGTACGGCTCGGCGTCGACATCTTTATGGGCAAACCGTTCGAGGCGCCGTTGCTGTTGGAACGGGTGCGCCATTTGCTCGCCGCCAAGGCCGAGCTCCGGGAGGCGGTACGGATCGAGGCGATTACCACCCCCAAGCCTATCGAGGCCGAATCGGGGGCCGAGAAACAGTTGGCGGCTATCACCCGGATTATAGAGGATAACGTGTCGGACCCCGACCTGAACGTAAATTACCTGAGCGAAAAGAGCGGTATCGGCACGAAGCAGCTTTACCGGCTTATCAAGAGGCTGGTGGGGGTGACGCCGGTGGATTATATCCGGCAGATGCGGATGCAAAAAGCGGCCATGTTATTGGAGCAGCGCAAGTTCACGGTATCCGAGGTGATGTACATGGTGGGATTCAATACGGCCTCCTATTTCTCGAAATGCTTCCAGGCCCAATACGGTTGCAAACCGAGCCAGTACGTGGGCGAACATACTCAGGGCCAGGACGCCAGAAGTTGAACACAGAGACACGGAGACACAGAGAGGAAAAGGAGAAGAAAGAGAGAGGAGCGGGGAGAGGGCAAACTTCTTCTTTCCGAACTCTGAAAAGCCCCTGCCGCTTCGTATGGAATACAAGACACCGGAAATTGAACACAGAGACACGGAGGCACAGAGAACTAAGAAAGAAGGGAATGCATTATCCATCGGACTCGAACAAACAGTTTCCTTCCCAACTCTGAAAAGCCCCGGCTTCATCATATGGAATACAAGACACCGGAAATTGAACACAGAGACACGGAGACACAGAGAATTGCGTAACCGCATCTTACCGAGTCCGGAAAAGCACCGCCAGCATCGTATGAACGGCAGTTTTATCGTATGGTGTAACGCCGCCCTCGTCGTATGGGGCCCCGGGCCTCGGGCGATGAGCGTTAAACAGACCGGCTGGTAGAGAGCGTTAAAAAAGCCACGCTGTTTGAGCTTACGCAGTAAGCGAGTTCGGGGCTTTTAGCGAGCGAAAGCCGGGATGTAGCGAAGCGGACGTAGCCCTTGAACTTTCTTTGCTTCGTTTCTTTGGTTCAAGCCAAAGAAATGAAGACCGCCGGTAGGCGCCGTCGGCAGACGCCCCGCGG
>DBGBSM010000612.1:0-12642 GCA_048468815.1 Parabacteroides sp. | reverse complement strand
GAAGTACCCGTCGCCCAGCCCCGGCGTAAGCGGGTAAGCGAACAACTCTTCGCCGTTTACCGAGTACGACGTGCGCCCTTCCTCTACCCGGATAACCACCGTGTACCACCGGTTCGCCTCCAACAAATGGGGCGCATCGGCATACTCGCGCAGCACGGGTTTGTTTTCCGCCTCGCCCGCCCTGGCATACGCGCCGTGATACCGGCGGAATCGGGTGGTGGTGTTGTGGTTGCCGCCGTACCCTACGTAAAACAGGTCGAGCGTGTTGTAATTCCGGAACTGGCCGTCGCGCCAACTGCTCCGGGCGAACAGGTCGGCAGGATGCAGCGGGTCGTTGGCCGCCCAGAAGCAATTCAGGTCGCTGAGCCGGTCGTACTCGCCGCCGCGCATCACTACGCAAACCGAGTAGCGTATCTCGTACTGGCCGGTAAGCCGCTTGCCGTACCACAAGGTAAGCCCCCCGGGCGCCGTAATCTCCGCCGTATCGCCCGAAAGGGCCGTGAGCACCACGCCCTCGGCTACCCATCCGGGCAGCGGGCCGCTGGTACGCGAGCCGGTGCAACCGCATCCCAGTACGCATATAAAAAGGAGCATTCCCGCGGCTTGCGCGCTTCTTTTTAAAAAGGTGCTTATTTTCCTGTTTTTCATCGGTTGTTTTTTCATTTTTATTGCAATTTTACGTGATTGGCTTTCCCTGCCGGCCGAATACGCCTCCGGGTAGGCCGTTCCCTTTTTCTTCCGGTAACAAAAAACGGGATTTATGCCCGGAAAGAAAGGCGGAATCGTACACAAAAAGGCTAAATATGTTCAAAGGGATACGTTCCTATGAAAAAAGAAATCGGCGCCGGCTTTTACTTATTTTCCTTATCCCGCATTCCACTCAACATCCACGGCCTGTTAACTGGTCTTCGCTTCCAAACGCCGTATCGTTGTTCCGGGAGAATCCATTCCCACTAAGCCTATGCTAACAAATAAAGGCCGTCTATGAAAGACAGCCTCTATTCCTATTATAAAACTATTTTCGTTCGCACCCTACTTCCAGTACGCATTCTGCTCCAGCTTGGTGTTCACCGCCAGTTCCTTGGCCGGAATCGGGAGGAACTGGTGCTTTTCGCCCGTGCGGTTCACAAACTCGCGGGCACCGGTGTACATATTGGTTTTCGACCAACGCGAATCGGCTACGGCAGCGCCCAGGCCCTCGCGGATAGCCGGCACGTAAATGCCCCAGCGAACCAGGTCGTACTTGCGGAGCGACTCGAAACACAGCTCGCGCGCCCGCTCGTTGCGTACCTCCTGTTGGAAATCGCCGTACGATAAGCCCGACAGTTTCCGGATGCCCGCCCGCTCGCGCACCTCGTTGATACACGCATACGCCAGGGCGGTAGGAGCGCCGTTCGCTTCGTTTTCCGCTTCGGCCAGCATCAGCAATACGTCGGCATAGCGCAGGATGGGATAATTTTCGGGCGTCCAGTTCTTGTTTTTCGGGAAAGTAGCCTCCCACTCCCGGCGGAACTTACCGCACCGGCGCTCCACGAGCTGGTTCTTTTTCCAATCCACCTTTACATCCTTGTTGTTGATTTGGTAAGGAGCCATCGACAAGTCGCGCCGTTTGTCGGCAGCGTCGAACAAATCCCACAACACCAGCGAGCCGGCATAAAACCCGTACGAATACCCCGCACCCGCCGTACTGTGCAACGCCTGCAAGTTACCGATTACGTTACCGATGCGGCCCAACGTATAATTTCCGTCGTCGCGCGAGCCTACGAACTCGGCTTCCCACATCGACTCGTTATACTCCGTGTCGTACTGGTCGGACGCCATGTTCTTCCAAATCGCATACACGTCCGGATTCAGCCGGTGCTTGCCCGAGTCGTATACCTTTTTCGCCCAGGCCGCCGCCTTTTCGTAATCCGCCTTGCCCCCGTTCACCGGGAAGCCCGCGCGCCACAAGTACACCCGCGCCAGGATACCCATCACCGTATTCTTCTTCACGTGCGCCGGCGAGCGGTCGTATTCCGAGTCGTCCACCATATCCACGCACGCTTCCATCTCCGAGATAATCCAGTCGAGCGCTTCCGCATGCGGCACCGCCTCCTTCGAGCCGTCGTTCACATCCGTAAGCGATTCTTTGCGCAACGGCACTTCGTACCATCCCTGCACCAGCAGGAAATGGAAATACGCCCGCAGGAACTTCGCTTCGCCTTTGATACGGGCTTTCACCGACTCGTCGGCATCGGCCCCGTCGATATTTTCGAGCAATACGTTCGCGTTGTTGATACCCTTGTACAGCGCTTCCCACGTATCCCAGATGTTGGTGTTGCTGGTGTTGTGGTCGTTGCCGTACACGTGCGACGAGGTTTGCGCCCCCGCCCGGGCATAGTAGCTCAAATCGTCGATGTTCGAAATCATGCACGAGTAGTTATTGCCGTACACCGCGTCGTACACCAGCGTATAATATACGCCGGCGAGCGCCATCGTGCACTCCTTCTCGTTGGAGTAAAAAGTTTCGGGAGCTACGAAATCGGACGGGTCGGACTCGAAGAAGCTCTCGCATCCGGTAAAAAGGAATATCCCGGCTGCCGCTCCCAGGCATTTGATTGTTGTATAGAATGTATTCATCGTATTCGGTATTGTTTTTATATGATACGGATTAAAAGGTAACGCTTACGCCCAGCGAGGCGTTGAACGAGCGCGGATAAGCCGACCAGTCGAAGCCGGGCGTAAGCACCGACGGACGGGTGGATACTTCCGGGTCGAGGCCCGAATAGCCGCTTATCGTAGCGATATTCTCGGCGGCTACGAACACCCGCGCCGCACTGATACGCCAGGAGTTGAGCAGGTTGGCAGGGAGGTTATAGCCTAACGAGATATTTTTCAGCTTCAGGAACGAACCGTCTTCCACATACAGCGAGCTGTACACATCCGAGCCTACCGCCTTCGCCCGCGGAATGTTGCTCGTGGGGTTGCTTTCCGTCCAGCGGTTTACGTACGAGGCGAACATATTGGCGTTTTTACGCCCGGCCGGGTTTTCGTGAATCATCCGGTTCACGTTCCAGATGTCGTTGCCGTAGCTCCACTGGAAAAAGATACTCAGGTCGAAGTTCTTGTAAACGAAATTGTTCCCGAACCCGCCGATATGCTTGGGCTGTCCGTTGCCGATGGGCACACGGTCGTCGTCGTTGATTACGTTATCGTCGTTCATATTCTTGTACTTCGGGTCGCCCGGCTGGCATACGTCGCTGTAGTACGGAATGCCTTCTTTCAGCTTGTATACCTTGTTGCCGTCGGCGTCGGTGCTCACGTTGAAATCGTCGGCCTTGTACGTGCCTTCGTATACGAAGCCGTACATTTGTCCGGCCTGGGCACCTACCCGGCTGATGTACGCCGGCATGTTCTTGTACTTGTTATCCCAGTTTACGAAGCTGAGCATTTCATCCTGCCCGGAGTTGAGCGCCAGGATTTTATTCCGGTTGAAGCTGATATTGAAGTTCGAGCTCCAGGTAAAATCCTTCGTTTTCACGTTCACCGTTTCGAGGGTGATTTCGAGCCCTTTGTTTTGCAGCTTGCCCACGTTCAGGGTAGCGTTCGAGAAACCGGTATTGGCCGGAATGTCGGCCGAAAGAAGCAAATCCTTCGTTGTTTTCACATAATAATCCATCGTGAGGTTGACGCGGCCGTCGAAGAAACCCAAATCCAACCCCAGGTCGAACTGGTCGGTAGTTTCCCATTTCAGCTTTTCGTTGGCCATCGAGCTGAGCACGTAGCCGGGATTAAACACGCTGTTCCAGGGATACTTATACATATTGTCGTTGGTAATGAGGTGCGCCAGGTAATCGTAGTCGCCTACGCGGTTATTCCCGGTTTGCCCCCAGCTTACGCGCAGCTTGCCGTTGCTGAGCCAGTCGAACCGGTCGGCGATAAACGCTTCGCGTGCAAACGCCCAGGCCAGCGAACCGGAGAAGAATCCGCCCCAGCGGTTGGCTGTGGGGAACTTCGAAGAGCCGTCGCGCCGGTAGGTAGCGGTAAGGTAATAGCGCGAATCGTAATTGTAAAAGAGCCGGCCGAAGTACGACATCATCACGTTTTCGCCCTTGGCGGAGCTCACCACCGGAACAGCCGCTCCCTTATCGAGCCCGGCCATCCCGAACGACTCGTTCGAAATCTGCTCGGCCGTAATGGAATGGGTGTACGACGTGTTCTTCTGGAACGTGAGGGCGCCCAGCAAACTCAGGCTGTGCTTGTCGCGGTTCAACTGGTAGGTAAGCGTATTTTCGTTGAGGTAACTGCGGTTCTCGGTTTGCGTAAGCTTGGCGTTGATGCCTTTGCTCTGCGTGTTCGAAGGATGCGAGTTGCCGGTACGGGTTTGCGAGCCGTTGAACTCTTCGTTCTTGTAGTCGCGGGCGGTATAGCCGGCAGCCACTTTCAGCTTCAGGTTGTCGATAAACTCGTATTCCGCGCTCACGTTGAATTGCAGGTTATTGGTGGTTTTCTTACGGTACTCGTTCCGGGCGGAAAGCACCGGGTTGAAGCGGTAGTCTTCCGTCATATTCACGTCGCTATCGTACAGGTCGGCCATCAAATCGGCGCCCGACGGCGATACCGGGCGATACGCCCACACGCTATACATATAAGCCGTCGAAAGCGACGTGGTAGCGCCCGAGGCGGTAGGCCCGTTCTGCACGTTGCTGGCGTAGTTGGCCGTTAAATCGACCTGCAACCGTTTGTTTACTTTCTGGCTGAGGTTGATACGCCCCTGGTAACGGGCCAGGTCGGAATTGATAATCACGCCTTGCTGGTTGTTGTACGAAAGCGAGGCGGAATAACGCAAGTCGGCTTGCTGCCCGCTCAGCAGCACGTGGTGGCTGTGGCTTACGGCGGTACGGAAAATCTGGTCTTGCCAGTCGTACCAGGGCATGGTTTTATAGCTTTCGAGGGTTTTCCCGTTCTGCAGGTAATACTTCTCGAAGTCTTCGGGGCTCATCAGTTCTTGCTGGAGGGCGGCGAACTCGTAGCCGTTCATCATATCCATGGTGTTGCGCACCACGCCTACCGACATACTCCCGTTGTACGTAACCGAAGGCTTGCCGGCTTTTCCTTTCTTGGTGGTGATAATCACCACGCCGTTGGCGCCGCGCGAGCCGTAAATAGCCGTGGCGGAAGCGTCTTTCAGGAAGTCGATGGATTCGATGTCGTTCGGGTTGAGCGCCGACATGCTCGACGATTCCTGCGGGAAACCGTCGACCACGTACAGCGGTGCGGTGCTTTGGGTAAGCGAGCCGGCACCCCGGATAACCACGTCGAAGTTGTCGCCCAGTCCGCCGTCGGACGACGACACTTGCACGCCGGCCACCCGGCCGCCCAGCGACTCGGCGATATTCATTACCGGCACCTTGTTTATCTCTTTCAGGTCGGCCTTGGCGATAGAGCCGGTCAGGTCGCGGCGACGTACGTCGCCGTATCCTACGGCCACCACCACTACTTCGTCCAGGTTCTGGCTCGTTTCTTCCATCACGATATTGATAACCGTTTGATTACCCACGGTTACCGACTGGCTCTTGAATCCGATGTACGTAAATTCGAGCACGGCCGACGGGGCGGCCTGGAGTGAAAAGGTGCCGTCGAGCCCGGTTACGGTTCCCGTGCCGGCGCCTTTTATCGCCACACTCACGCCGGGAAGTTCCTCCCCTTGCGTGTCGGTCACTTTCCCGGTAACGGTTTTTCCGGTTTGCGCGGAAAGCCCGGTCGCTATGCAGCAGAGGAAAGCGAGGAAATGTAAATAAAAAGTTTTCTTTTTCATTGTATTAAAATTTAGAGATGATCGTGCTCAGGGCTGTGGAACCGGGCAGCGTTTTACTGCCGGTCTGTTCCGGTGTTTTTCACCTTCGCTCGTTTGCCGGGTGCCGTGCCGTTGTGTTTTTCACGTTTATTGCCGGGAGCCGGCGGGGCTTGATACAAAACTAAGCCGCCCGCCCGCCGAGGATATCCGCGAATCGTACATAAATACTACGAATTCGTACAGGCGGGGGAAAGGGATTCTTTCCCCGTCTACAGGAGAAGCAAAAGCACAAACGAGGCAAAACACAAAATCGTTACGCCCGGCCGGCGGCGTACGAAAACGGACAAAACCGGACGGACACGGAAGGTACAGGTTCGTGCCTTTCCAGCATCCGGCACCTGTATCCGGTACGTTCCGCACTCCGCCAGGCCCGCAAGCCAACCCTCTATTCTTCTTCGCCCGCCTCCTTTCCGCGCCGGTAAGCCAGCGGCGAAACATGATACGCATCCTTGAAACATTTGCTGAAGTACCGGGCCGAGGTAAAACCCGTTTTTTCCGATATTTCGGTTACGTTCAGTTCGGGATTGCTGCGCAACATACAGGCCCCTTTCTTCAGCCGGATGGTGAGGACGAAGGTGTTGGGCGTTTGGCCGGTAATGGCCTTGATCTTGGCGAACAGGTTGGTGCGCGCCATGCCCATCTCGCGCGAAAAGAGCTCGATATTGAATTCCGGGTCGTCGAGGTACTTTTCGATTACGCGGATCGCCCGGTCCAGTATTTCCTTGTCGATGGGGTTGGTAGCCAACATCTGCGGAAACGCCTGCGGCTGCTTGTTGAATTTTTCCTGCAAAATCAGCCGCGAGTTCACCAGGTTGTTGCAACGCGAAATCAGCAACGGGATATGGAACGGCTTGGTGATGTAATCGTCGGCGCCGGTGCGCAGCCCCTCCAACTGGTATTCGAGCGCCGTGCGGGCCGTTAACAGCACCACCGGGATATGGCAGGTTTCCGGCTCGGCCTTGATACGCTTGCACAGCTCGGTACCCGACAGGCCGGGCATCACCACGTCGCTCAACACGATTTGCGGCATTTCGCGCCGTACCAGAGCGAGCGCTTCTTCGCCGTCGGCCGCCGTCGTTACCTCGTAGAACGGCCGGAACAAGCCGGCGAGCATTTCCCTGATTTCCTCGTTGTCTTCGGCAATCAGCATCTTCGCTCCCGCCATCCGCTCAGGCGCTTCCTTTTGCCCGGCTTCCGGCGCCGGAACGGAAACCGCTCCGGCCACCGGCCGTTCGATGTGTTGCACCGCTTCGGTTTCGTTACACAGTTCTTCCGGCGTAAAATGGGCGTTTCCCAACTGCAACGACACGGTAAACGTAGTGCCCCCGCCCCACTCGCTCCGTACCGAAATCGTTCCGCGGTGCAGCTCCACGATTCCTTTCGTGAGCGCCAGGCCGATGCCGGTACCCGTTTCGGGAGCGCTGCCGCCGCCGGTTTGGTAAAAACGGTCGAAGATATACGGTACTTCTTCCGGCCGGATGCCGCATCCGGTATCCGACACTTCCACTACCGCCCGGTTTTCTTCCTGCTTTACCCGCAGCGTAATCGCACCCTTCTCCGGCGTATGCTTCAACGCATTCGACAAGAGGTTGTTGAGTACCTTTTGCATCTGCTTCGTATCGTACCACACTTCCGGCAAATCGGTTTCCTTTTCGAATTGCAGCGAAACGCCCTTCTTCGTAGCATACTCTACGAACAGCAGGTAATTCTCGTACACGAAATCCGACAGGTTGTGCGCGCCGGCTTTCAGCTTGATGTGCCCCTGCTCCTGTTTGCGGAAGTCGAGCAATTCGGTAATCAGCTCTTTCAATTGAAGGCTGTTTTTATAAATCCCCAATATTTTATTGTATACGGCAGGCGTGAACTGCTGCAAATGCATCAACGCTTCCACCTGCCCTACGATAAGGGTGAGCGGCGTACGGAACTCGTGCGAGATGTTGGTGAAAAAGCGTAGTTTCGACTGGTTGAGCCGCTCGATGTCTTCGAGCCGCTTCTGCTCGTATTTGAGCGACTCGCCGAGACGTAGCCGGGCCTTGTACATGCCCACCAGGTACCACAGCAACGTGCCGGCCAGTACCATATATATAAGGTAAGCCGGCCACGTGCGGTAAAAAGGAGGCAGCACGGTGATTTGCAACCGGCACTCCCCGGCCAGCGGCGGCGTATCGCCCGAGCGCACCACGAGCGTATAGCGGCCTGGGTCGAGGTTGGTATAAGTAATGCTGCGGGTGCCTTCGAGTCGGTTCCAGCGCGACGAAAACCCTTCGAGCCGGTAAAATACCGCTTCCCGGTTGGCGGCGATAAAGTTCGACGTGGCGAACTCGGCCGTAAACATCGACTGCCCCGGGCGGAGCGTGATGGCGCGGGTGTAAGCGAAATCCCGGTCGAGAATGCCGGTACGGTCGGACGGGCGCACCTCCTTGCCGTTTACCGAAAGGCGCGACCAGGTGATCCGGTACGGTTTCCGGGTAAAATCGAGGTCTTTTTCGTAAAACGAAATCATCCCCTGCACGCCTCCTAAAAACACTTCGCCGTCGCGCGTAACATACAGTGCGTTTTCGTTGACGGCGGTCAGGGGGAAGCCGTTTTCTTTGGCGTAATTGTAAAACTTCTTTTCCCGCGAGTCGAAGATGGAAAAGCCCTGGTTGGTAATCAGCAGCAAGCGTCCCGGCGTTCCGGACTCCGCCACGTTGTACACGCAATCGCTCGACAGCCCGCAGGTATACGAATCGAAGTTCTCGAAATCGCCGGTTTCGGGGCGGTACCGGTCGAGTCCGCTTCCGGAAGTGGAGAGCCACAGGTTGCCGGCGCTGTCTTCCATCAGGCTGTTTACGTTATTGTTGCTCAGGCTGTGCGGCTGGCCGGGACGGTGACGGTAGTTCAGCAGCTCGCCGGTATCGAAACGATAAGCGAACACTCCTTCGCCCGTGGCGGCTATCCACAGCACCCCGTTGCGGTCGATCAGCACGTCGGCCACCATCCGGATGCGGGCGCCTTCGCTCTTACCGGCGAACAAAGGCGTACAGCGCCCGGAAGCCGGGTCGAACAGGCAAACGCCGTTTTGCGTAGCTATCACCAGGCGGTCGCCGTACGGCTCGATGTCGCGCACGATATTCGAAGGGAGCGTTGACGGGTCGCCCTCTTTCATCCGATAACACCGGAAACGGCCGGTTTTCAAATCCAGTTCGTTCAATCCGCCCAAGTGCGTACCTACCCACATGGTTTGCCGCGGCGCATCGTAATACACCGCCTTGATATTCCGTTCCGACAGGGGATACGGACCTGTACCCGGCCGGTACCATTTAAACCGTTTCGTTTTCCGCTCGTACACGGTTATGCCGCCCCCTTCGGTACAAATCCAGAGATTGCCGGCGCCGTCTTCCGTCATGCAACCCACCACCGGGCTGCTCAATCCTTCCGCCTCGGTAGCGCCCGCCCGGTAACGGGTGTAGATTTCGTATTCGGGGTTGAAGTAGTTCACCCCGCCGAAATAAGTGCCTATCCACAACGTTCCCTGCCGGTCTTTCTCCAGGCACCAGACCGACGAATGGGAAAGGCTTTCCGGCTCGTCGGGGCGTGAAGCGTACCGGTAAAAAACGCCTTCGTTTTTCTTGTACAGATTCAACCCGTTGAAGGTGCCGATCCAGATGTTTCCGGCATTGTCTTCGCAATACGCGCGCACGAAATCGGACGAGATGGCGGTCGGGTCGCCCGGCCGGTGCCGGTAATTATAAACCGTTCCGGCCGTATCGATGCGGTAGGCCCCGCTTTCCCACGTACCCACCCACACGTCGCCTGCGGAGTCGCGGTACAAACTGATAATCCGGGCCTCGGGCAAAAGGCACGTCCATCCCGAGCGGCCGTCCGATTTATACAGGCCGCTTTCGGTACCCAGCCACACGGCGCCGCCCCGGTCTATCGAAACGCAGGTGATTTCCGCTTCGCCGGGCAGCCGGTAAACCGGCTCGAACACACCTTTCGTTTCATCGTATGCATACAACTCGTTGCCTTTGGCCACGTACAGCTTTTCGTGGTAATACAAAGTCGAAAGTTTTTCGGCCCACAGCGTAGCGAACCGCTGCGACACCAAATCGAGCTCGGCCAGCCCTTCGGTGCACAGCACGTAAATCTTGCCGTTGCGGTTGCCGTCTAACCGCAACACGGTGTTGCAAAACAAGCTGGTCGTATCTTCCTTTTGCAGTTTATACGTACGCACGTCGTTCCCGTTGTACCGGTTCAACCCTTCGCGGGTACCGATCCAAACAAAGCCGTTTTCGTCTATATACAGGCAGTTCACCGAAAACTGCGACAAGCCGTTGTCGGTAGTAAGATGGTGAAAAGTGATGTTTTGTTGTGCCGCAAAAACCGGAAAAAGCGTACAGGCGAGCAAAAACGCGCCCCAAAACAGTCTTGTTTTTACCCGTTCATAAGTAAAAGTTAGTGTTGTCATAATCAGCCTCCTATGCAAATATAAACGTTTTACCGAACCTATTTCGTCCCCTCCATGCGCCAACCGCTAATATGTATTAATTCGGAAGTAATCGTACTATTTTGTACATTCGGGGTAGTAAAAACGGGCGCGGAAAGAGAAAATTCGCGCGGTTTTATACGATATTGCAGTTTTATTGGATGATTTGTGGCAGCGACTTTTTGAGAACCGGGCTATTTTTGAATCGGAAGAATAAAATAACATTTTCTACCGTACAACAACTTTTTTTATTATCCGAAGGAAAAAAGGAATGAACACAGAGACACGGAGACATAGAGTCGCGATTTCTGATATAAACGAACCGGTATGCGTTCGTTCCCGGTAACCGGGACAGTGCGGAAAGAAACAGGCTCCGGCCGACAGCGAGATACGACCCAAATACATAATGACATGAATAACCTTATCCCCACCTTATTAACCGGCAGCGTTTTATTAGCCTCCGGTTGCCACGTACACGAAGAGCAGCCTGGCGCCCTGCCGAACATCGTGTATATCTTTCCCGACCAGTTCCGCAACCACGCGATGGGTTTCTGGAGCCAGGACGGTTTTCGCGAACACGTCGCGTTCCGGGGCGACCCGGTACATACGCCCTATCTCGACCGGTTCGCCCGCGAATCGCTGGTTCTCACCTCGGCCGTGAGCAATTGCCCGCTGAGCAGTCCGCACCGCGGCATGCTCCTCACCGGCATGTACCCCCACCGCAGCGGTATTCCGTTGAACTGCAATTCCAAGCGTCCGCTCAGTTCCTTGCGTGAAGATGCCGAGTGCATCAGCGACGTATTCAGCAAAGCGGGCTACGACTGCGGCTACTTCGGCAAGCTCCATGCGGAGTATCCCACTCCCAACGACCCGGAAAACCCGGGGCATTACGTGGAAGAGCAACGCCCCGTGTGGGATGCTTATACGCCTCCTTCGCGCCGGCACGGTTTCAATTACTGGTACTCGTACGGCACCTTCGACGTACACAAGGCGCCTCACTACTGGGACACCGACGGCCGGCGACACGACGTGCAGGAATGGTCGCCGCTACACGAAGCGCGCGAAGTAATCTCTTACCTCAAAAACGAACGGCGGCAACGTACGCCGGGCAAGCCTTTTTTCGTGATGGTAGGGATGAATCCGCCTCATAGCCCCTACCGGTCGGTAAACGATTGCATGGAAGAAGACTATGCTTTGTACCGCGGTCTTCCGGCCGACAGTTTGCTGATACGCCCCAACGCGGATGCCAAGAGGGAGAAAGCGCAATGCGCTCCTTTTTATTTTGCTTCCGTAACCGGAGTAGACCGGGCGTTCGGCCTTATCCTGGAGGCATTGAAAGAAACGGGGTTGGACAAAAACACCATCGTGGTGTTCACTTCCGACCACGGCGAAACGCTATGCAGCCAGGCTACCGACGACCCGAAAAATTCGCCCTACGCCGAATCGCTGAACGTGCCGTTCCTGATTCGGTATCCGGGACGTATCGCGCCGCGTACCGATAACCTGCTTCTTTCGTCGCCCGACATCATGCCTACCTTGCTGGGACTGGCCGGGCTGGGCACGCGCATCCCGAAAGAGGTGCAAGGCCGGAATTATGCGCCTCTGCTGCTGGGCGACGAATCGGCCGTTACCAGACCGCAAGGCGCCCTTTACTTCCGAAACCTCGACGGCGCCACGGATGCGGACGGTATCGTACAAAGTTATTTCCCGGAAGCGCGGGGTATCAAGACGGAGCGTTACACGCTCGCCTTGTATATCGACCGTGAAACGCACCGGGTGTGCAAAACGTTGTTTTTCGACGATATGCGCGACCCGTATCAACTGCATAACATCGCGCCGGAAGAGGAGCCGGAGGTATTCGCCGGACTGTGTCGGGAAACGGGGCGCTTGCTGAAAGCAGTGGGCGACCCGTGGTATACGGGGCGGATTGCGGGGGATTTGTTGCAATATGGGGAGTGAAGGGGGCGCTTTTGTTTCTTTCCTCGGAAAGAAACAAAGGCTTTCTTCGGAAAGGTTAGTTTTACCCTTGACAGGGCGGTTTAGGCCGTTACCACGGCGAGGTTCTTTTCGCTCGCCGCGAAAGGCGTCTGCCGACGGCGCCTACCGGCGGTCTTCATTTCTTTGGCTTGAACCAAAGAAACGAAGCAAAGAAAATTCAAGGGCTCACCTCACTCTCGCTACATCCCGGCCTTCGCTCGCTAAAAGCCCCGAACTCGCTCCTTGCTGGAGCTCAAACAGCGTGGCTTTTTTAACGCTCTTTCAGGCCGGTCTGCTTAACGCTTCGCTCGGGAAGGCCCTTTCCCGCTCCATAGCCGCTCGGGCACCGGCTCGGCACCTC
>DBGBSM010000611.1:0-6519 GCA_048468815.1 Parabacteroides sp. | reverse complement strand
GTACGGAACGGTTCGTGTAACAACATCAACCTGGAGTTGATGTTACAGCGGAGCTCTATCGATAATCCTACCTATACCCGGTACGGCTCGCAGTTTATGTTTTCGGTAGCGGCTACTCCGCCGTATTCGTTGTGGGACGGCAAAGACTATGCGAACATGTCGTCCGACGACAAAACGAAATACAAATTCGTGGAATACCATAAGTGGAAATTCAAAGCCAAGATATTTACCCCGCTGGCGCCGATGACGGTAAAAAGAACGCCGGTGCTGATGACGCGTGTCGAATACGGTTTCTTAGGCTCGTACGATAAGAACAAGCGCTCGCCGTTCGAAACCTTCTATATGGGAGGCGACGGTATGACCGGCTACGGTATTTATGCCATGGAAACCATCGGGCTGCGCGGATACGAAAACGGTAGTATCATGGGGAACAACGGACAGTACGGGTATGCTTACTCGCGGCTGGCGCTCGAATTGCGTTATCCGTTCCTGCTCGAGCCTTCGTCTACCATTTACGGATTGGTTTTTGCCGAAGCCGGAAATGCCTGGGCCGACATCAAGAACTTCAGTCCGTTCGATTTGAAACGTTCGGCCGGTGTGGGCGTGCGCATCTTCCTCCCGATGATCGGGATGATGGGTATCGACTGGGGATACGGCTTCGATAAGGTAAACGGCAGCCGCGATGCGGGAGGAAGCCAGTTCCACTTTGTAATCGGTCAGGAATTTTAATTAACGCGCATTAGACGTTTATTCACAATCCGTCCGTTATATTTGTAGTCATAACATAGAACTATAAAAAGAAGAAGTTATGAAAAAGTGGATGTACGTATGCAGTTTATTGCTTCTCTGTTCTGTTGCAGGCATGGCTCAGCAATTCGCCCTGATCGATATGGAGTATATATTGAAAAATATTCCCGAGTACGAAAAAACGAACCAAAGTTTGGCGGAACAGACAAAAAAATGGCAAGCCGAGGTAGAAACATTGCAGAAAGAAGCGCAGGATATGTATAAAGCGTACCAGTCGCAACTCTCGTCGTTAACGCCGCAAATGAAAACGCAGCGCGAGGAGGCCATCGTAAAGAAAGAGCAGGATGCGCAGGATTTGAAAAAGAAATATTTCGGAGCCGACGGCGAGTTGATGAAGAAAAGGCAGGCCGTTATGCAACCTTTGCAGGATAAGATTTACGAAGCCGTGAAACTGATTTCGCAGGAAGAGGGAATCGACGTGGTGGTCGACCGGGCTTCGGCGATGAGTATCATTTATGCCAATCCGGCCATCGATATCAGCAATGAAGTCCTTACCGAATTAGGATATTCAAAATAAATGCTTATATTTGTGCGCTTTATTGAGATATATAACATGTAATTAAAATAGAAATGAAGAAACTGATTGTTTTATTATTAATGATTCTCCCGTTGGGAGCAGTTGCCCAGGAGGTAAAAATCGCATTTGTAAACGCCGACCAGATTATTACGGCTATGCCCGAATTGAAAGGGATGGAAAGTAAAATCGCGGATTTGAACGAAAAATACGACAAGGAATTCAAGCAAATGCAAGACGAATACCAGAAGAAATATACGGCGTTCTCTTCCCAGCAGGATTCATTAACCGAAAATATCAGGTTAAGAAGATTAGGCGAATTGCAGGATTTGCAGGATCGCATGCAGAACTTCGTAGAAGTGGCCAAGCAAGACGTTGCCAAACAGCAACAAGACCTGTTCGCCCCGATACAGCGGAAATTGCAGGATGCCATTAAAGCCGTAGGCGATGAAAAGGGATATACCTATATCATCAATCCGCAGGCATTGCTTTATACCGGCGCTTCGGCTATCGACGCTACCCAGTTCGTAAAAGCGAAATTAGGCTTGCAATAAAAAAGAATAAGAATATCGCTTCAAAATAAAGCGTAGAAGAACAAGAACACAGAGACACGGAGATACAGAGTATTCATATCGATGAAAATTAAACTCTGTGTTTCCGTGTCTCTGTGTTTTGTTATCTATAAAAGTATTTCATGCGGCCTGCTTTTTTAACAGGTTCTTTTGTATCAAAACGAATCGCCATGTTTCCACAACACCCCGGCCCGATAGGCATTTTCGATTCCGGATACGGCGGCCTTACCATCCTGGAAAAAATCAGAGCGCTTATGCCCGGTTACGATTACCTGTATCTGGGCGATAATGCACGCGCTCCGTACGGTCCCCGTTCGTTCGAAGTGGTATACCGGTTTACCCGCCAGGCGGTAGAACGCCTCTTTCGTAGCGGATGCCAGCTCGTTATCCTGGCTTGCAACACGGCGTCGGCAAAAGCGCTGCGCACGATTCAGCAAAAAGACTTGCCGGAGTGGGACGCTTCGCGGCGCGTTTTGGGCGTGATTCGTCCTACCGTGGAAGAAATAGACCGGATAAGCCGCACGAAACACGTCGGGCTGGTGGGAACGGAAGGAACCATCTCTTCCGGCTCGTATACGTTGGAGATAAAGAAAATGTATCCGCATATCACGGTTACCGGCGAAGCGTGTCCGATGTGGACGCCGCTCGTTGAAAACGGCGAGGCCGCTTCGCCCGGCGCCGATTACTTCGTGAAGCAGCATATCGGACGGCTGCTGGCGAAAGACGACTGCATCGATACCCTGATATTGGGCTGTACCCATTACCCCTTGCTGCTTCCCAAGATAAAAGAAAACCTCCCGTGCGGTATCACTGTTATATCCCAGGGAGAGTACGTGGCGAAAAGCCTGGAAAACTACCTGTTCCGCCATCCGGAAATGGAAAGAAAGATTACCCGGGGCGGTACCTGCCGGTTCTGGACTTCCGAATCGGCTGAAAAGTTTTCGGCGTCGGCCTCCGTATTCTTGCACCATCCGGTCGCAGGCGAACGGATCAGCATAGATTAATTCTAAAAAAACAGCGTGAAATGAAACGGATGATTCCGCTCGTGTTGGCGGGGATACTGCTCGTTGCCTGTAACGGGAACGAAAAACGGCATGTGTACCCCGTAATCGATTTGCAGGAACAGATTGCGGCGGAGGCGAAAAAGCTCGACCCGAAGCTCGTGGAGCCCCATAACGAACTGTGGAGCGCTTATTTCGATAGCCTCGGGCTGGTAAAAGTAACCGATAAGGACTCGTCGATTGCCGTACATTTAGTATATAGTACGCCGGATAACTTTGCCGGCAAGGTGCTGTACAAAGACCTTCAAACCGCCTGGTTACGTCCGGAGGCGGCCGATAAACTGGCCGATGCGCAACAACGATTGAGCCGGATACGTCCCGGTACCGGCATTATCGTTTACGACGCCGCCCGTCCGTTCCGCATCCAGCAGGATATGTGGGAGGTAGCCAAGCAATCGGATATGAGGTATTACGTAGCCAATCCGAATAAAGGGGGCGGCTTGCATAACTACGGGCTGGCGGTAGACGTAGGATTGGTAGACTCCGTAGGACAGGCCTTACCGATGGGTACCCCGTACGATTATCCCGGAGAGGAATCGTACACCACCGGTGAAGACCGATTGCTGGCCGAAGGAAAAATAACCCGCGAAGAATACGATAACCGCCGCTTGCTTAGGCGGGTGATGACGGAAGCCGGCTTTAAGCCGATTACGCGTGAATGGTGGCACTTCAACGTGTGTTCGCTGAAAGAAGCGCAGGAAAAATACAAAAGGATAGAGTAAGGCTCTATCCTTTTGTATTTACAGGGAGTCGGGTAAAGCAGTTTTTATCGTCTGCCGGCAGTTGGGTTGCAGGGCTCGTTTCCGGGTCGGGCGGAAAAGACTGCCGGTGATTCCGAGCGGCAGCTTATCCCTTTATCGTTTTGCCGAACGGAGTCAGCGCCAGGCCGGCCAGCTTAAAATGCTGTAGGCCGAACGGAATGCCGATAATCGTGATACACAGCAAAACGCCGAATACGAGGTGCGACAGGCAAATCCATACCCCTCCGATAAAAAACCAGATAATATTCATTATCAGCGTGAGGCAACCCGGAAGCGCATCCGGGCTCGGTACCACTTCCTTTCCGAACGGCCATAGAACCAGCGTGGCCAGTTTGAGGGTTTGCAACCCGAACGGAATCCCGATGATCGTTACCATCAATCCGATGCTCGATACGATATATTCCACACATGTAACCAGGCCGCCGCAAAGCAGCCAGATGATATTTCCCAACGTTTTCATACAAATCCTCCTTTATCTTTTTGTGCCGGGCACACTCTATATAACAAAATTTAATTCCGAATAAGAACCGAAAAGCAAGAAAACCCGCCTCTACCTACCCACTCCCGAAAAGCACCGGCCCCTTCGTATGCTCTCCGTGCCTCAGTACCTGATGACAAAAAATGAACACAGAGACACGGAGGCACAGAGCACTTAGAAAAAGAGAATGTTCCTTCTACCGCTCTCGAATAACCGCATCTTACCCACTCCCGAAAAGCACCGTCCCCTTCGTATGCTCTCCGTGCCTCAGTACCTGACAAAAAATCAACACAGAGGCACGGAAGCACAGAGCACTGAAGGAAGAAGATATTGCATCTTTCGTAAGATTTGATCAAGCCGTGTCTACTCGATTCTGAAAAGCACAAGCCACTTCGTATGGGCCCCCGGGCCTCGGGCGATGAGCGTTAAACAGACCGGCTGGGAGTAAGCGTTAAAAAAGCCACGCTGTTTGAGCTTCCTTTAGGAAGCGAGTTCGGGGCTTTTAGCGAACGAAAGCCGGGATGTAGCGAAGCGGACGTAGCCCTTGAACTTTCTTTGTTTCGTTTGCATAAATCCCTCTCGCTCGGCATTATCCAAGTAAACTTGGCGACTGCCCTCACTTAACCGGGATTTTCTTTCTTTCAAGCCAAAGAAATGAAAACCCGCCGTGGTAACGGCCGTTACCGGCCGCTGGAGAAAAGCCAGCCTTTACAAAGAAAGCCTTTTCTACCTTTGTTTCTTTCTACAGAAAGAAACAAAGCCGTCGGCAGACGCCCTCGCGGCGAGCGAAGAAACATCCTCCCCAATGCAAACATACGGAAAATTTACGGATTTATTCCGAATGCGGAAGCCAGTACCGTACTGTCGGCCGGGAGTTGTTGCGTGCCGGCGTTCCGGAAGGCCGCGCTGTCGCGTACCGCCCAGCAACTGTCCAGTTCCGCCAGCACGCTTTGTTGCACCAGCCGGAAACTATCCAGCAATTCCGGCTTGACCGGCAAGGAAGGCGGAGCCTCCATATTCAGCGGATTAATCGGTTGCCCGTTTTTGAACACCCGGAAGTCGAGATGCGGCCCGGTAGCCAGCCCCGTAGCACCCACGTATCCGATTACTTCGCCCTGCTGTACCCGCGAGCCCGCTTGTATCCCCTTGGCGAAGCGCGACAGATGCATATACGTAGTGCTGTATACCGAATTGTGCTTAATCGTGAGGTAATTACCGCCCCCGCGCGCCTGGTAGGCTTTTTTCATTACCACCCCCGAGCCGATAGCTTTCACCGGCGTACCCGTAGGTGCGGCATAATCCACGCCGTGGTGCGCCCGGTACCGTTTCAGCACCGGATGGAAACGCGAGTTCGAAAAGCGGGATGTAATCCGGAAGAAGTCGAGCGGCGCTTTCAGGAAAGCCTTCCGTACGCTGTTTCCCTCTATATCGAAATATTCCGTAACGGAATCCTGGCAAAACGGGATAGCCGTAAACTGTTTCCCTTGATGAGTAAACACGGCTCCTTCTATAGACGTGATATTCAGCGGAATGGTGTCGTCGATGTACGCCTCGTGGTACAATGCCCGGAACGAGTCGCCTTCTTTTACATCGAAAAAGTCGATTTGCCAGGCGAACACGTCCGCCAGCTTGATAGCCAGTAACGGGTCGCTGCCTCCTTCGCGGATAGCGTTCCACAACGACGACGAAATCGTGCCGTTTACGAACTTCCTTTTCAGCGTAATTTCCTTGTTGAACGGATAAGCGCGCACCGAGTCGGCCGTGAGGTCGATTACCGCAAAATCGGTGAGCGACTTAGCGAACACGATGTACCGGAGCGCCGCCATGCTATCGGCCGTAACGAATGTATAATAATTCATCCCCGCCCGCAGGCGCGTAGGATCGAGAATCCCCGACGAGCACCGGCTGATGCTGTCGGCTTTCGCCGCCGATAAGCCCAGCGACGAAAAGATAGCCGCCGGGTTGTCGCCGTTTTTCAGCGTATATTCCGTCAGGTCGAGCGAGTCGGTGCAGATACCGTATTGGTAAACATGTTGCAGGCTGTCTTTCCATTCCGCGAATCCGTCGTCGGGAAGAGCCGGCTTGTGGCGGCACGAAAATAAAAAGCAGGTGCAGGTTAAGCAGATTAGTGTTATCTTTGCATTCATAAAGGTAAGGTGAAAAATGTAGAAACAAATATACGACGGTAAATCGGAAAAGGGCGGATTCAGGCAGGGTCAATCCGTTAAACAAACCTAAATATTGTCCTTTTTCCGAACGATTTATAGCTGAAATGCGTCTTATACGTACAACTCGAATTTATATTTTAAATGATAAAGTTATGAAG
>DBGBSM010000610.1:0-2160 GCA_048468815.1 Parabacteroides sp. | reverse complement strand
CAAGTAAACTGTAAAAAAACACGTTCCGTTTTTGAAGTATCAGAAATGGATGAAGGCTTTGTGTGCTTGTCGGAATACACGCCGGAGCAATAGGTGTTTTTCTGGTATAGTATGTCTCTAAATAGATAAAAATGATAGGATTAACAGAGATAAATAAACTTTTATTTGGATTTGTGAAGGGAAATTTGGACCTTTGTCGCTTAAATCATCCGTTACTTGGTAAGTAATACTATCTCCTTTAAGCGGACTTCCGTTGAGCTTTTATGCAGCTTTTTTATCTTCATTGCTCCCTGCTATTGTCATAATCAGTTCGTCATTAGCCGCATCCACCTTTTCATTCTCAAAAGGTTTCAGGTAGGTTTCCGTCACTTTGATAGACGAATGTCCCAATGCCTTGCTAATGATACCGATACTCACCCCCGAATGAAATGCCAGCGTAGCCCATGTATGCCGGGCAGTATACGAACTGAGTTTCACACCAGGCAGCAGCAACGCAGCTATCCTTTGCAGTTTCAGGTTGAAGTTGCGCAGTGCCCGAAGGTAGTTCATATACAGTTCTTTGTCTTTTTTTACCTTCCCGTTCTTACGGTCCTGTTTCTCTTCCTCGCTTTCTCCGTCCAGAATCGGAAAGAGATAGATGGAATCGGCGTTCTTGTTTTTAAACTCTTCAAGCAGTCCCGCCGCTTCTTTGGGGATACGCACCGTCATCTGTCGTCCCGTCTTGTGGCGGCTATATACAATGATGTTCCCTTTCACATCCTGCTTGCGCAGGTAGGCAAGGTCAATGAACGGCATCCCACGGAATAGGAACATCAGCAGGAAATAAGCCAGTGCACACCGCACGCCCTCCGGCAATTCCTCCATATCGGCGTGTAACAGTGTATTCATCTGTTCAGCTTCCAATGCCCGCTTGGTTTGCGACTCCACTTTCGTATAGACATCATCGAACAACTTCGGGTTATAAGTCAGTACCTTTTCATCGGCAAGCCGGTTGTACACCGCTTTCAGATTCCGCATATAGGTTGAGATAGTATTCAGGCTCAATCCTTTCGGCTTTCCGTTTTTCTTTCTCATTCCTTCCAGCTTCATCCATTCCTCATACTCCTTCAACCTACCGGAAGTAAACACTTCGTCTACAGACATCGGTGTTTCTTCACCCCCGTAAAACTCCGTAACGGATTTTAGCGCATAGGTGTACGTGTGTACCGCCGAACGCTTCTTGTCTGCTTCCAACTGTTCAATTACCGCCTGCATGTAAGATGCCAAATCCGGTATTTCCATGGCTACCGCCACTCCTGCATTCTTTTCTTTTTCATCCATAATACTCTGATTTTTTTATTCCGCATCATGCGTATGCCCTGAAACAGCAGTGCTAACGGGAAAGTTTAGAAATGCAAAGTAAAGGATGTGAGGAAGTTATAAAGAATACAAAAAGATAAATAACCAAAAATCCGTTTCTTTGTATACTCTCTTAAAGATTGATTGGTATCTTTTTACTGGCAACTCAGGAAATGCGACTCCGGAGCTTTTCACATTGGGACGGTGGCAACGGCAGGAAGCTGTTAAACCGTCCCGTTTTCGTTTAACGAAAACACAACTTGCTATATTCATATGATTACAAGGCAACTATAAAAGATAAAGGCTTACAAATTAGTATATCTCGGAGTTATTTCGTAACTTTGTTCCACGATAGAAGGATGAATACTACTGTAAAATGCAGCAAGTAAAACAAGGTGAAATCGGAGGAGCACACAAACCTGATATCTTAGAAATATTGATAATCAAACGGTTACAGAAGCATAATATAAAGTGTTCGATCCCCTGGCGGATCACATAAGAACAAAGCCAAACGGCGACAAAAAAGAGACAAGTTCTACAATATCAACGTATTGTGGGACTTTTTTTATTGTTTCAGGCTTGCTGAGTTCCTCAACTTTTCGGGGTGAGCCATAATAAGTAGGTACCTTTATTGCAATTTGAAGCGTTTCCCTGGCAATACAGTTTTTTATGAAAGCGGAGGAAATTTTTTCGTCGTATGCCGTTTATTCGGTTGCCGGAGATACCGGCAAGTTTGCCGCCGTAGGCGACGAACAAATTTATAAGCAAAAAAGGATAAGCATCCTGATAGGTCAGCCGTAGAAGCAAACAGAGTATTTACAG
>DBGBSM010000609.1:0-13887 GCA_048468815.1 Parabacteroides sp. | reverse complement strand
CCAATACATGTATGTACGGAAAAATCCGTGTACTAAAATAGAGCCCGAAGACCAGGAAGTACTTACCGAAGCTTATCTTCATATCCGGAAAAAACTCGCAGCCCGGAAACACAATTATTTGCGTGAAACCGTACAAAACGCCCTGATGGGATTCTTGCTCGAGCTCGGCAATATTTTCCGTGACCGGCAAGAAATCACGCCTCCCCGGTTGAACCGGAAAGAAGAGCTGCTCGAGCAGTTCCTGCGGTTGCTGTACGAATACGGCAAAGAAGAACACCGGGTAACGTTCTACGCCGACAAATTATTTATCACGTCGCAATACCTGTCGTCGATTCTGAAAGAGCTGAGCGGCAAACCCGCCAACAAATGGATCGAGGATACCTTAATACTGGAAGCCAAGCTGTTGTTGAAAGCTCCCCAGGCAACCGTTCAACAGGTAGCCGACAAGCTGCATTTCTCCGACCAGTCTACTTTCGGAAAGTTCTTTAAGAAACATGTCGGCATGTCGCCGTCGGAATACCGGAAAAGTTAACTTCCACACAACAAACCATTTGCCGTTGCTGTTTAAATGTACATAAATACAACCATCCGTATAGGAAACGAGCGTATCCCCGCAAGATACAGCCGGGCGAACGAATAAGCTGTTTCCTAACGTTTTACTGTCAGGAATAAAAAATTTATGTTCATATGAAAATAGCAATCAGCGGAAGCACGGGGTTCATAGGAAGGCACCTGTCGCGCTCGTTTACCGAACGGGGAATGACCGTAATTCCGTTACTCCATTATATGTTCGTGTCGGCTACGGATACGGCACTGAAAAAAGCATTGTCGGGATGCGATATGGTAATCAACCTGGCCGGCACCCCCATCAATTGCCGGTGGAACCGGGAAAACCGGACCGCCATTTTCGAGAGCCGCATTACAACGACCCGCAAACTGGTAACCGCCATCAACTCGATGCCGGTTAAACCGTACCTTTTCATCTCGGTATCCGCCGTGGGCATCTATCCCGCACACGGCATTTATACAGAGAAAAGCATCGACCGCGACGACGGATTTCTCGGCTCCGTGTGTTACCACTGGGAAAGCGAAGCCAAAAAAATCGCGCCCGGCATCCGGCTGGTGATTTCCCGGTTAGGCGTGGTACTCGCGTCCGACGGAGGAGCCTTGCCGAAAATGCTCCTTCCGTTCCATTATTATATAGGCGGACACATCGCCTCCGGCCGGCAAGGGTTTTCGTGGATTCACATCGACGACTTGCTTTCGGCTTTCCGGTTTATCATGCACAATCCGGAGCTATCCGGCATCGTCAACCTGGTGGCGCCGCAACCCATTACCAACAAAGAATTCGCGGCGGCGGCTTCCGAAGCGCTACAACGTCCGAACTGGCTCGCGTATCCCTCTTTTATTTTCAAGCTCATGTACGGAGCAGGCCATGTAACGGTAACCGGCGGACAACACGTTTTTCCGCTTCGTTTACTCACGGCAGGATACGATTTCCGGTATCCCACCATAAAAAAAGCCTTACACAACCTGAGTTGAAAACGGTCGTTTTTTTTATCTTTGTATCAAAACAGGCGAGGTGCCTGCATAATCAGGCCTGACTGTTTACACGATTTTTGCCATTGCAGAAATAAAGACAGTAAATACCCGGCATAACCAGGCGCGTTTGCCCTCGCACCCGGTTCATACTATCCGGATAGAAACATGAACAAGTTAAACGATGACGTATGGTTTTAAATACAGGTAATATTTTGTTGATAGGCTCGGTTCTGCTTTTTACCAGCATTTTCATCAGCAAGGCGGGTATCCGGTTAGGGCTTCCGGCTTTGCTCCTTTTCCTTTTCGTGGGCATGTTATTCGGCACCGACGGGATAGGAATCGAGTTCAACAACCCGGCCGCCACCCAGTTTATCGGCGTGATGGCCTTAAGCGTCATCCTGTTCTCGGGCGGTATGGATACCTGTTACTCGGATATAAAACCCGTAATAGGGCCCGGTATCATCTTAGCCACGGCCGGCGTGATGCTCACCACCCTGCTTACGGGTTTCTTTATCTATTACATTACCGGCTTACTGAGCCAGTACGCCACGTTAACGTTCGCCGAATCCATGTTGCTGGCCGCCGTTATGTCGTCGACCGACTCGGCTTCGGTATTCTCCATCCTCCGTTCGAAAGGCATGGGGCTGAAACAAAACCTGCGCCCCACGCTGGAGCTCGAAAGCGGTAGCAACGACCCGATGGCTTACATGCTTACTTTATTACTGATACAAATTATCCAGGTAGGTAATTTCAGCCTGGGGCAAACGGCGCTCCTGTTCGTGGTACAACTGTCGGTAGGCGCCTTGGCCGGTTATTTATTAGGAAAGCTGGCCGTACTGATTATCAACAAAATCAACATTACGAACGGCTCGCTTTACCCGGTATTGCTGTTAGCCGTAGTATTTTTCATTTTCTCGATTACCGAAGTAGCCAAAGGAAACGGATACCTGGCCGTGTATATCGCCGGGTTGGTAGTAGGCAACAGCAAGCTCGTGCATAAGCGGAGCCTCGGTACTTTTTTCGACGGATTTGCGTGGCTTTTCCAAATCGTTATGTTCCTCACGCTGGGCTTGCTGGTTAACCCCACCGAGCTCCTGTCGGTGGCAGGTATCGGCATCCTGGTAGCTATTTTTATGATTATCGCCGCACGCCCGGTGAGCGTATTCGTGAGTTTGCTCCCGTTCAGGCGGTTTACCACCAAGGCCCGCCTGTATATTTCCTGGGTAGGATTGCGCGGAGCGGTGCCTATTATTTTCGCTACTTATCCGTGGCTCGCCGGTATCGAGCACTCGCGGATGATGTTCAACATCGTATTTTTCATTACGATTGTTTCCCTGCTGGTACAAGGCATGACGGTAAGCCCGATGGCCCGCTGGCTCGGACTCGAAACCGAAGGGGAAAAGAAACGCGACTTCGACGTAGACCTGCCGGAAGAAATCAAGTCGGCCATGTCGGAAATCGAGGTGATTCCGAGCGCCCTGGCCAACGGCGACAGACTGATGAACCTTACGTTGCCCGATAATACGCTGGTAGTAATGGTAAAGCGCGACGGTCATTATTTCGTTCCGAAAGGACAAACCACGCTCCAGGTAGGCGATAAACTGCTGGTAATTTCGGATAACGACGAAGAGTTGAAAAAAACATTCCGCAACATGGGAATAGAAGACTACTCGATTGTAAAAAACTGATGCCGGGCTATCCGGAGCATACACAGGCAGGCTTTACAAAAGGAAGGGCGCGAAAAGGATTTTTTGCAGCCGCCGTTTCCGTTTGCTGCCGCCGGCAACCGAAATCCCGAGCGAAGAAAGAATAAGCCGACCGGTAAAACAGGGGCCGAATCACGCAAAACATTTCCGGAATACCTTTACAAAAGGGGCTGTACCGCATCCAGCAGTTCCTCGACGGTTGGGAACATCCTCGTTTCGCCCGAAACCAAATGCAGCCGGTATCCGTCGGCAGCCGAACCGCCGGTTTCTATATACATATCCGATTGCGCGTCCCGCGAAGCCAGGATTCCGTTCCGTTGGAATGCCTTGCGCAGCATCGCATACTTCTGGCCGTGGCCCGTTAGCTTCACCGACGCCACATATTCGTTCTCGATACGGAACAGCCCCGTATCCTTATCGAACACGATTCCTTTCCGGGCAAAGAAATTACTGAGCCGGCCGCTCAGCGAAAGATCTTCGGGCGCACCGATAGAAAAGCCGTGCACCTTATCCATCAGCCAGACTTTGTCGGCAATCTGTAGAGCCAGCTCCAGGTCGTGCGTAGAAAGGAAAATCGTTTTATCGGTAAGCCGCGTGAGGCGGTGAAGCAACTGCATCATTTCCACCTTACTGGGAAAATCGAGGAACGCCGTAGGCTCGTCCAGGAAAATAACCGGCGTTTCCTGCGCCAGCGCTTTGGCAATCATCACCTTTTGCCGTTCGCCGTCGCTTAAGGTGTGTACCATCCGGTTCGCCAGGTTTCCGATACCCACCAGCCGGATAGCCTCTGCCACTACTTCCTTATCGTGCCCGCGCAACCGCCCCCAGAACCCGGTGTACGGGCTGCGCCCCATGCCTACCAGCTCGGCCGCCGTCATGTTCCGGATGTCGCACTTCTCGGTAAGCACCACACTGATAATCACCGCCAGCTCCTTATCGGTATACTCGCTTACTTCCTTGCCTAAAATCTCGATACGCCCCGACAACTTGGGCTGGAAAACCGAAAGCGTGCGCAGCAACGTAGACTTCCCTACCCCGTTCGCCCCCAACAGACACGTAAGCTCGCCGCTGTTGATGCTGGCCTGAATACCTTCGGCCACCACCCGCGAACGGTTTTTCCCGGGATACCCGATGGAAAGGTTTTCGATATGAATCGTTTCGCGTTTCATTCGCTCCACTCGTTTTTACGTTTCCTGAACAATACGGCGGCAACCACCGGCGCCCCGATTAACGCCGTTACCGAATTAACGGGCAGCGCCCCTTCGAAACCGGGCATCCGGGCAATCAGGTTGCACGCCAACGCCAACCCGGCGCCCGTAAAAAGCGACGCAGGCATCAGTATGCGGTGGTCGGACGTATGGAAGATAGCCCGGCACAGATGCGGCACGGCCAATCCTAAAAAAATAACCGGTCCGCAATAAGCCGTAACGATAGCCACCAATACGCCCGAACAGGTAATCACCCATAAGCGCGAACGTTTGATATTCAGCCCTAAGTTACGGGCATATCCGTCGCCGAGCAACATCAGGTTCAGGGTTTTAATCAACAGGAACGAAAGCGGAAGCAGCACCGCCATGATACACACGAATAAAATCATCTGGTTGCCCGAAACCCGCGAAAAGCTGCCCAGCCCCCAGATTACATACGCCCGGATATCTTCTTCCACGCTGAAATATTTCAGCACGCCGATAACTGCGTTCGCCACATAACCTATCATCACGCCGATAATCAGCAAGGTTACGTTACCCTTCACCTTCTGCGAAACGAAAACAATCAGCGCCATAATCGACAAAGCTCCCGCTACCGCCGCTACCGAAAGGGCGATTTCGCCCATATACCCCAACTTGCTTAGCGCCACCCCGCCGATATTGCCGGAAAGGAGTACCACGAAAGCCACCCCCATACTCGCACCGGAGCTGATACCCAATACCGAGGGGCCGGCCAACGGATTGCGGAACACCGTTTGCATCTGCAAACCGCTCACCGCCAACCCCGCGCCGGCAACCAACGCCGTAAGCGCTTGCGGCACGCGCGATTTCCAGATGATATTTTGCCATACCACCGACTCGTCGCCCGCCCCCCACAAAATATTCCATACGGAGCGCAGCGGAACGGCTACCGAACCGAGCAACAGGTTCAGCAGGAACATCACTCCGATAAAAACTATCAGGAGAATCATCAGTAAAGCAACGGGTCGTTTCATAGCGACATAGTTTATACATTCAATAACCGGAACATACGGAAAGCGACCGTGCACCGTACGGAGCGAGGCGCCCGATATAAAAACGAGGCGCCGCACACACAGGTTTGCTCCATCCGCCCTTTTATTTCAAAAGCTCGTAGTACGCAGGCGTATAGCCGGGAAGCAAACCGGGATGGAAAGCCCGGATCAAATCGGCCAGCACCACTTCGGGCTCGGCAGGCGTATTTTCATAAAAAGGCTTCTCGCCCAAATTACAATATACCACCCCTTTTTCGCGGAACGCCCGGAAATCGCCGTACCGGGGGTCTTCCGCCAAAAGCGCTTCGTATGAGAACGTACCCGGATAACTGTTCAGTATCCGCCAGTAACCGGCACGCTCGGCCAGGCTGTAAACCGTTTCGAAATCGAGCGTTACCCCGCCCGAGCGGGTATCGTCGTTCAGGAAATAATCGGCTCCGGCATCCCGGAACAGTTGCGCCAGGAAACTCTGTCCGCCCACGGCATACCAGTTTCCGCCTCGCAATTCGCCGCTGAATACTACCGGTCGCTCCTGTACCCCGGCAGCCAGTTGTTTCAACTCGCCGTATCGCTTCTCGATTCCGGCGAATTTTTCGTTCGCCGCCGCTTCTTCCCCGATAAATAAGGCGATGAGCTTAATCCATTCCGCTTGTCCGAGCGGCGTCATTTCTTTATATCCCAGGTGAGGCACCAACGGAATGCCTACGTCTTTCATCGACTCGTATCCCCCCCGTTTATACGGCGAAATAAAAATAAGGTCGGGGTTTACGCTCATAATCACTTCGTTGTCGAAGTTCCCTTCGATGCCGATTTTCTTGGCCAGCCCGTTGTCGAGGCGTTGCTGCATGGCCGCATTCTGCAAATGCCGCCCACTGGTAATGCCCACCACCCGGTCTAACGCATCCATTTTGATAAAATTGGAAAGCTGGAGCGACGTCATGCAAATCACGCTCCGTACCGGCACCTCGATAGGTTCGTACCCCGAAGGGATACCGGCCGGCTGCGTGCCGCGCGGTACCAGCGCATACCGGTACTCGGTTCCGTTGGCCTGCTGCGGGTCGCGAATCTCCAGCAACCGGTAGCCATCGGCATAAGTAACCCGGAACCCTGTAGCATACTGCGGCGAAATTACGCCGGCCGAATCGGTTACAGCCGCCGATGCAGCCTGTACGGGCTGCTGTTTGGCGCCGGTATGGCATCCGGCCAGCGAAAGGATTACGAAGAACAGAAATCCGGTTATACTTTTTTTCATTCGGTAAAGAGTTTAATTTTATATCCGGGTAGCAAAAGAAACGTCGGGGGGATGCATGCAGACCACCGGGCAACCTGCGCGGCCGTCCCACTCGCCGGTTTTCTTTCCGGAGGAACAAAGATACGGCAATCCCCGGTTCAAGGAACGGTTTTACCTATTTTTTATTCAGCCGGAAATCCGGAAAATAAACCGGGGCCGCAATCCGGGATGCCCCATCCAACCGTCGGCGCTGTCGTTCCGCAGCGGCGAACGTGCGTTCGGTTTCCCGCTTACGCCATATCCTCGCCGGTTTTCACCGTTTTCACGATACGGGTTTTATGGAAAGGGATAAACCGGGTAATCACCGCCACTACGATAGCGGCCATCAGCATATAGCCGATTATCTGCTTGATACTCAACAAAAGGCTTTGCACCTGCACCGCGGTATACAGGCTGTCGGTAGCCAACAGTTGCGCATCGGCCAGCGAATAGTGCCGGGCGAGGGCACTGTTCAATACATCGGTATATTTGGAAACCGCTAACGGATTCTGGGCATCCAACCCTTCGGCCAGGATAGCGAGATTCTGTTGCTGGGTACGGTAAAGCACGTTGTTGAAAAATGCGGCGCTCAGGGCCGGCGACAACGCCGAGCGGACGCCGATAAGGAAAAAAGCATTGTAAATCATTAGCTTCGGGTTCATATCCTCTACTGCGAATACGCCGAAAGCAATAAAAATAATCATCATCCCCGTACCGCGCAGCAACATCGGCAGGCGCAGGTATTCGTATTGTCCCGCAGGGGTAAGCCCGAAGTAAAGGATAGCCAGGTAAGCGGCGAAACAAGCAATTCCCCAAGCCGCCAATACCCGGAAACGATATTGTCTTTTATACCACCACCGGCAAAACACGGCTCCCGCCACGAAACCGGGTATCATCCACAGATACAAAGCGTTGGCATGAACACTGTCGACTTGCAACACCGTATTGACATAGCTCGACGTAAGCGCGCTGCTCGCACTGAAGAACATGGCGATAGCCATATACAAATACCCCACCGCCGCTTTCGGGCTCGACAATACTTCGAGCCGCAGGTAAGGCGTTTCGCTATGCTGTTGCCGGCGGATAAAGAGGTAAACGAAAACCGGTATCAACCCGGCGCAAACCGCCAACTGCCCGGAAGCGAACCAGTCTTTCACCTTCCCGTAGGTACATACATATATAAACAACAACAAAACGGCCGAAACCAGGAACAGGCTCGTCCAGTCTATTTCCTTGTAAGGGAAACGGATGGGGCGCCGCCCGTACCGGAACACCACCAGCACTACGGCGATAGCCAGGAACAACAGAATCATCACCCCGTAATAAATATATTGCCACATATAGCTGTACGCCAACTGAGCGGTAACCACCATCGACACCTGCCCCACGCTGAACACGATAGGATAAAAATAAGAATAGAACTCGACGCGCACGTTTCGCGGACTGAAGAACGGCTTCAGCAAGATAATCATCTCCAGCATGGCGAACGCCTTCAGTATCCCGATAAGAAAACTGCATACGATAATCACTTCCATGTGGGTAGTGCGGGCGCAAACCAGGCAAAAAAACACTTGGAGAATCAGGTCGAGCAGCAACACGGTTTTGGTAGTAACGATAGCCCGTATCTTCGGCACGATAGGATATGCGACCGCCATTCCGGCCGAAGCCGCATAGTATGCCATGCTGATGTCTTCCGACAGCACGCCCAGCGAATTGGATATATTGATGCTGATGCCGGTATACGCCCCGTTAATCAGCATAATAGGCACCAGCACCACAAAAGCGGCAGCAATCCCCACCCCATAGGGAACCCATTTCCGGAAGGGCAGGTTGCGTTGCTGCGTCATGGCCTTATCTTCACTTCCGTTTCCACCATCATGCCGGCCCGCAGCAGTTGCATATCGCCGGGCGCCATCCCGGTGAAATCGATGCGCACCGGTATGCGCTGTTGTATCTTCACGAAATTACCCGCCGAGTTATCGGTAGGCACCAACGAATACTTCGAGCCGGTAGCCTCGCTGATAGCCGTTACACGCCCTTTGAATACGCGCCCGCTCACGGCATCCACCTTGATGTTCACTTCCGCGCCGATAGCGATACGGGCTATTTGGGTTTCCTTATAATTGGCCGTTACCCACTTGCCGTCGTTGCGCACGATATGGGTGAGGCTCTGCCCGGCTTGCACCAACTGCCCCGGCTCCAACGTACGCCGCCCCATATAGCCGTCGTAAGGCGCGGTTACTACCGTATAGCTCAGGTTGAGGCGTGCCATTTCGAGGTCGGCTTTTTTGCGGAGGATGGCGGCCGCAGCGCTTTTGGTACGTTTGGCCGTTTCGTCAGCCTGCGATACGGACGACGCTTTCTGGCGTATCAAGGCTTCGTACCGGGCCTGCATCGCCTCGTACTCGGCTTTTACCTGCTCGAAGTCGCGGCGCGAAACCGATTCTTCGGCCAGCAGGTTTTTATAACGTTTGAAATCCTGCTCCTTCTCCCACAAGCGGGCCCGGGATTCGGCGATGTTGGCTTCGCTCACTTCCACGTTCGAACGGGTAGTCCGAATGGTCGAAGTCAGGATGTCGGCGGCCGCCTCGGCTTCCATCAAAGCCGCTTCGGCGTCCGCCAGCTTGATTCGGTATTCGCTGTCGTCGAGCACCAGCAACGTATCGCCCGCCCGTACCTGCTGATGCTCGATGAAACGCACCTCTTCGATATAGCCGGAGATGCGGACATTTACCGGCACGATGTACTGGTCGACCAAGGCATCGTTGGTAATTTCGTACTCGGTATACCGCCAGAAGTAATGGATAACCCAGCCGATGCCGCCCAGGGCCAGGCAAATGCCCAGCGTATTCATCACGACATTCCGGATAAAGCGCTTCCGTAACGTAAGGTATCTGTATCGGGTATTCGTCATCGTTCCATTCCTTTCATTTTATAAGTTGCCGGTTTCGTGCAAAAGCCGGTAATAAGTGTAAACGGCGTCGGTACGGGCCGAAGTAAGCTGCAACTCGGCGTCGAGGCGCACGCTGCTCGCATCCAACAAGTCGGTAAGGATAGCGAGGTGATTGAGGTACTTATTCTGTACGATGCGGTAATTCTCGTCGGCCTGCCGTACGTTGATAACCAGGGTACTGATACGCTCCAACGCTTCGCTGTGGCGCACATACGCGGACTTTACGTTCATGCGGATTTGCTGTTTGAGCAACTCTTCCCGCGTACGGTTTATTTTTACCTGCCGCCTGGCCTCGTTCACTTTGTGCTTGTTCCCGTAAAGCGACGAAAGGCTGTAATCGATTACCAGCGCCATGTTCCAGTTGTTCATAAAGAGGTCTGGCGCAGGCGAAACGCCGGTAACGGGGCGCCCCAACGTATTGCCCGCCCGGAACGACAAGCCGGGCAGGCAGGCCGCTTTTACCTGGAAAACATTTTTCTCGGCCAGCGCAATATCCAGCCGCGATATGCCGGCTTCGGGGTAATGCTCGTACGCCTGCCGCACATATTCCTCGTAAGCCTCCAGCGAAAGGCTGCCGCTCAGGAAAGCGGTATCGGGCGCCAGTACCCACGTTTCGTCGAGGCCGAGCGCAATATCCAACTCCTGCGAAAGAATTACGATGTCGTTTTCCACTTCGCGCAGAGAAAGGCGGTAATTGGAAAGCTGCAATTCGCTGCGGATTACGTCGTTGCGGGTAATCATTCCTTCTTTCCGCATCTGCCGGATGTCGTGCAGGCGCCGCTCCGATTCTTCTATGTTTTTGTTATATACGTTCCTTTCCTTGTACAGATTGAACAGTTCGAGGTAGCGGGTAACGAGATAGAGCTTTACATCCGCCTGCTTCTGGCTTACGGCCAACGCGGCAATCCGCTCTTCTATTTCCGACTTTTCCACCGAGTATTTGATTTTCCCGCCCGTAAACAGAGGTTGCGAAAACTCGATGCCGTATTTATGCTGCCAGTTCGGTACATCGGTAGCCGAAGCGTTTTTCAATCCCCGGCGGAAAACGGTGGGATTGCCGGCATACCCTTCCGTAAGGGTTATATCGACGGAAGGAAGATAAGCGGTACGGGCCGACTTGAGCCGGTCGGAAGCCATGCCGGCGCTTAACCGGGCGGTTTGCAGCTCCAGGCTGTTCCGCACACCTTGCTCGAATAATTCGGTTACGGTAAGCAAACGGGGTTCGGGCACCGGTTCCTGTGCTTGTGCGACGGCCGGCAAAAAAAGGAACAGGCACAAGGCGGCAAGCAGCGAAACGGCTCGTTTCATCTTATCGCAGCTCGTTGAATATCTCATGCAAATCCTGTAAATAACGAATCGTACCGGGTATGGAGGCCGTGCATACTTTTTGTGCGGCCGAAGCGTACATATCGGTAAGAAAGGGATAAACCACATCACGTAACCGATGCCCCTCGGGGGTAAGATAGATGCGTTTATTCCGCCGGTCGCGCACGTCTTCGCGGCGGCATACCAGCCCTTTTTTTTCGAGGTTGTTAATCAGGTAACTCATGCTTACCTTGTCTTTGAAAGTCTGCTTCGCCAATTCCTGCTGGTTCGCCCCTTCTTCTTTCCACAGGCAAAACAAGAGTTGAAGCATTTCGAAGGTCAAGTCGACGGCATTGTTTCTCAAATGGCGCTGGATAGCCTGCCGGAAAGCCGTTTGCATTTTCAACGAGGCGAGCACGCATGCGCGTACCGATTCTGCATCTGTCTCCATCCGTTTTTGTTTAAAACCGGCACAAAGGTAAGAAATAGGCGACAAATTAGTTAAGGTCTTAACCATTTTTTTTCGGCGGATGCCTGTTTTTCCCGTTTACATGCGTTCCGAAGCGGCCGGTATGTTTCGCCGTTCGGTATCTTTACACTACTTTTGCATATCCGGAGTAAACGAAGAGAAAGGAAGCGCCCCGGCATATCCGGGCAATCGTGTTCCGGCACCCGGCTTCCGCTCTTCCGGTAATCCATAATCTGACACAGCATGAAACATCCTGTTACCTTCGTTTCGTTAGGGCCCGGCGACCCGGAACTGATTACCCTTAAAGGGTTAAAAGCATTGCAACAAGCCGATTGCATTTTTTACCCGGCTACGGCCGGCTCGAACGAGCGCATCGTTTCGCGCGCCGGGGATATACTGAAAGCCCTCGGCATACGGCCGGAAGCGATGCAACCGTTCTTCCTGCCGATGAGCAAGGCGCGCGAAACGGCGAAGCTGGTGTACGGAAAAATCGCCAGGCAAAGCGCCGAATTGTACGGGGTAGGGAAAAAAGTGGCGGTTGCCGCCGAAGGCGACTCCGGGTTTTACTCGTCGAGCCACTACATTTACGACACTTTGACGGAGCAGCGGATACCGGTGGCTACGATTGCCGGCATTCCGGCTTTTATCGCTTCGGGTGCGTTTGCCGGCATCCACGTGGTAAAACAGGAAGAGCCGCTCGTGGTATTTCCGGGTACGGTATCGGCCGAAGAACTGTGCGCTACGTTGCAGGCGGGGAAAACGGCGGTGATTATGAAGCTGTCGCAATGCGAAGCGGCCGTAAAGGCGTGCATGCGGCAAACGGCCGGGCACGCCTGGCATTATTTCGAAAACGTGGGACTCGAATCGGCTTTTTACACCACCGACTGCGCCGTAATCGAAGGTAAAAAATTTCCTTATTTCTCGCTGATGGTAATAAAATAAGAAGCAACCACCCTCTTACACACGCTTTCCGGCCCAAAGGAAAGAAAAAACAACGACTCCGCATTTCCAAACGGATACGGAACAAGAGCTGCGACCCGGAACATCTTCCGGGCCGTTTACGGATACGGAATTATAAAAAGGACACGAGTAAATAAACGTGCCGGATAGAAATTGATTACCCACCCGGGTAAACCTGGAGATGAATACGTTGCCCGATTTATCTGTTTTTCAAATTTAATGGTGTATCTTTGCTTCAACGAATAAATCGAAGATAGGCGGCACCTCGACATAATCAAAGCAAGCTTTGCTTCTGTGCCCGGTTCGCACTATTTTCTTTTAAAAAGAACGACCAGGTATGATTGAAATAGGAAAATACAATACGTTGAGGGTGGTTAAAGCCGTCGACTTCGGGTTATACCTCGACGGCGGCTCGGCCGGCGAATTGCTGTTACCCACCCGGTATGTGCCCGAAGACGCGCAGGTAGGCGATAAAATCGAAGTATTTATCTACCACGATAACGAAGGAAGACTGATTTGCACCACCCTGCATCCGTATGCCATCGTAGGCGAATTCGCCTGGATGCAGGTACGCGACGTTTCGAACGCCGGCGCTTTCCTCGACTGGGGCATTATGAAAGACCTGCTGGTTCCGCACCGCGAGCAGAAAGTGCCGATGACGGCCGGGCGGCGCTACTTGGTGTACGTGTACCTCGACCATGTAAGCCAGCGCATCGCGGCCTCGGCACGGATTAATAAATTCCTCGACAACGTACCGCCCGAGTACGAGAAAAACCAGGAAGTGGATTTACTGGTGGCCGAAGAAACCGGCCTGGGCTACAAAGTAATCGTCAACAACCTGCACAGCGGACTGGTGTATAAAAACGAAGTGTTCAGCCCGCTCTCCAAAGGCGACCGGCTCAAAGGATACATCAAGGAAATTCGGGAAGACGAGAAAATAGACGTTAGTCTCTATCCGCTCGGCTACAACAAAATAGACGATATAGCCCGGAAAATCGCCGAAGCGCTGCAACAGCACGGGGGATACCTGCCGCTGCACGACAAAAGCGACGCCGAAGAAATTTCCGCCCTGTTCGGTTGCAGCAAGAAGAGCTTTAAAAAAGCCATCGGAACATTGTATAAACAACAACTTATCACCCTGGAAGAAACAGGCATCCGGCTCACGGAGAAGGGCGCCGCACCGCAACAAACCGAAGCGGAGGCTTAACGGACACCGGGTTCTTCTGCATACGAGCCGTATCCCCGGGCCAGCGATTTATAAGCGCGGCCCGGGGATATTGTGTTTATGCGCCCGGCATACGCGCCTGCCTGTTTATCCTTTTTTACTCCCGGGTTCGCTTTCCGCCGACGGCGGTTTCCCTTCCCCTCGCCGCTTTCCCGGTTAACCTGTAATGGAAAGGGAATAGTTCGAGGTATCATCCCGGTCACCGGGTTGCGACAAACAGGTCGCTTTTGTGTTTC
>DBGBSM010000608.1:0-5799 GCA_048468815.1 Parabacteroides sp. | reverse complement strand
CTCCGGACACCACGCTTTACTTACCGCTTTCCGCTTTTCCCTTCAACAAACGGGCGGATAAATAAACCGACACGCTGCGGGGTACCAGCCGGTTGGCGAAAACGAGCAACCGGTTAAAAAAGCCGTACACGCCTACCGCCTGCCGCTCTTGTATCAACTCATACCCGTACTGCGCCACTTCGCGGGCGGAAGCGTGCGGCAGATAACGCGACATACCCACCTGCTCGGTTCCGGCTACCCGGTGGAAGGCGGTATCCGTTACGCCGGGGCATAAGGCGCTCACGGTTACTCCCGTACCTTTCAGCTCGTAGTTTACCGCTTCCGACAGGCTGAGCACGAATGCCTTGGCAGCGCAATAGCCGGCCATGTACGGCCCGGGCTGAAACGCTGCGATGGAAGCGATATTCAATATGCGCCCGAAACCGCGCGCTTTCATACCAGCGGCAAAAACACGCATGAAGTACGCCACGGTAAGCATATCGAGCCGGAGCATCTCCTCCTCCTTTTCCCACGGAATATCCAGGTAACATCCGTCGATGCCGAACCCGGCGTTATTCACTAAAATGTCAATTTGTATCCGCGCCTCTTGCAGCCGGCGGTACAGCGCCTCCGCGTTTTCCGCTTTACTCAGGTCGAAAGGGAAAATACGCACGGCTACGCCCTGCGATTCCGCTTCTTCCTTTATCCGGAGCAATTGCGCTTCGTTGCGGGCCGAAAGCACCAAGTCGTGTCCGGTAGCGGCCAGCAACAACGCCAGTTCGCGCCCGATTCCACTCGTAGCGCCGGTAATCAAAGCTGTTTTCATGCAACAGGTAAATTTAGGTTCGTACAAAAATAATATAACCTGCCCGAAGAACGGGTTGTTCAGCTAAAAAAACGGAAGTGCTACGCAATGCGGCTCCGGAAAGAACACGGAAAAACAAACGGGTAAAAAGAACCGTCCGGTTAGCCGCATCCGGGTAAATCGTTATCTTTGCTCCCGGGAGAAACGCAGACGAGCTATATTCCGGGCGACAATAATCCGGCGTCCGGGTAGCCCGAGGCGGTTACAAACGGCCGGAGACGCGAAGCAGGCGGCTTTGCTCGTACCCGAACGCGCCGACACGGCGGATTTTGTTCGCTCCGGCAAAAGGAACGGCTTTATAACTCATGGAAAGGAACGATGGAAATGTATTTTCAATACGGAGAAAAAGAAACGGATTACCTGAAAAAAGCGGATAAGCGGCTGGCGGAGGCGATAGAAAAAATAGGTCCGGTAAAGCGGACGGTGATACCGGATTTGTTCGCCGCACTGGTTTATTCCATTATCGGCCAGCAGATTTCCACGAAAGCGCAACGCACGGTTTGGGAACGGATAAAACAGGCGGCGGGCAAACTCACACCCGAAGTAATCGCCCGGATGCCGTTGGAGAACTTGCAAAAACAGGGAATCTCGTTTAGAAAAGCGGCCTATATCCAGTCGGCAGCCGAAAAAATCGTTTCGGGCGCGTTCGACATCGGGCAGTTACAAACGCTGCCCGATGAGGAAGTATGTGCCAAGCTGTCGGAATTAAACGGAGTGGGCCGATGGACCGCCGAAATGTTGATGATTTTTTCCATGCAACGACCTGATATATTGAGTTTCCATGACTTAGCCATTATCCGGGGACTGCGTCTACTGTACGGCCACCGCACGATAGACAGAGCCCGATTCGAGCGATACAAAAATTGATTTCAAAGAGAAGAACAAAAGAGAAGAAAGAAAACAGACCGTTTTCTACCGAACCCTGAATACCACCGGCCACTTCGTATGGAACCTCGGGCCTCGGGCGATGAGCGTTAAGCAGACCGGCTGAAAGTGAGCGTTAAAAAAGCCACGCTGTTTGAGCTTCCTTCAGGAAGCGAGTTCGGGGCTTTTAGCGAGCGAAAGCCGGGATGTAGCGAAGCGGACGTAGCCCTTGACCTTTTTTGCTTCGTTTTTTACATAAATTCCTCACGCTCGGCATTATCCGAACAAGTTCGGCTACTGCCTCTCTTACTCGGGATTTTGGGTCAAGCCAAAAAATGAAGACCGCCGGTAGGCGCCGTCGGCAGACGCCCCGCGGCGAGCGAAAAGCTCCCCGCCGCGGTAACGGCCTGAACCGCCCCGGTAAGGAAAAAAGCCAGCCTTTGTGGAAAAAAAAGCCGAGTTTTCTTCAAACGTTCTTTTTAAAAGAACCACTCCCCTCCAACTCCCGTAAAATTTTCTCCGTAGCTCCGATAGAAGCCCCTACATACCCCGCAGCACATTCGCCCGCAGCAGCCAGCGCCTCCGCGTAGGTAAGCCATTCGTCCATCCGCGCCGCAAACGCCTCCGGTGTCGCCACCGAAAAGCCGCCCCCGGCAGCAATCAAGTCGCGCGCTTCCTTGAACTTTCCATAGTTAGGGCCGAAAACCACCGGCATCCCGTACACCGCCGCTTCCAGCACGTTATGGATACCCGCACCGAAGCCGCCTCCGATATAAGCCACTTGCCCGTACCGGTACACCGACGACAACAACCCGAAACAGTCGATAATTACGCAATCCTTGCCTTCCACGCCCTGCGCTCCGGCCTGCGACAAACGCACGAACGGCCGTTTCAGTTGCGCTTCGATAGCCCGGAGATGCTCCTCGTGTATTTCGTGCGGCGCGATAATCAGCTTCAGCTCCGGATGTGCATTGAAATAAGGAATAAGCAACGCCTCGTCTTGCGGCCACGAGCTTCCCGCCACCAAGATACGCGCCGGAGCATCCCCGGCGGCAGCCGTAAACGTTTCGATTTCCGGAATAGCCTTCGCCCGGCTGCGCACCTCCGTTACCCGGTCGAACCGAGTATCGCCGCACACCGAAACATGCGTAAAGCCGTACCGCACCAGCAACTCCGCCGAAGCGGCATCCTGCACGAACAAGCGGTCGAAGCACCCCAGCACCTTCCGGTAACCCGCGCCGTACCAACGGAAAAAAAGCTGGTTCTTCCGGAAGATAGCCGAAATAATATACGTAGGCACCTCACGCCGTTTCAGCGCGGTAAGGTAATTGCTCCAGAACTCGTACTTGATAAAAACCGCCATTTCCGGCCGGGCCATATCCAGGAACCGTCGTACGTTCCGTTTCGTATCGAACGGGAGATAACAAATCACGTCGGCCCCCGGGTAATCTTTGCGCACCTCGTAACCCGAAGGCGAAAAAAAGGTAAGCAGGATTTTATACTGCGGATAACGCCGCCTGATTTCCTCCATCATGGGGCGCCCCTGCTCGAACTCGCCGAGCGACGAAGCATGAAACCAGACATAACGCCCGCCCGGCTCGATTTCCGAGCGCAGGCAACTCCAGGTTCGCCGCTGGCCGCGCACCATCCGCCCCGCCTTTTTATGGAAAGGCGAAACCAGCTTCACCGCCCAGGCATACAGGTATATAGCAAGGGTATACATGCCGCTTTATTTTAGAACTTCGATGGCGCGCTGCGTACGGCGAATGGTTTCGTCCTTTCCCAGCGCCGCAACGATGTCGAACATATGAGGCCCTTTCCCCTCGCCTACCAGCGCCAGGCGGAACGCATTCATGATGTTGCCCAGGTGATAGCCTTTTTCCTGTATCCAGGCCATGCTAACCTCTTCGGTATGCTCCAGCGTAAACGGCTCCACCGGCCGCAGCACGTCGAGCAACTCGGTAAGCTGTGCGGCCGAATCGGGCTTCCAGCGCTTCTTCACCGTTTTCTCGTCGTAGCTTTCCGGAGCCACGAAAAAGAACGAAGCCTGCCCCCACAAATCTTTTACGAAGCTCACGCGCTCCTTCATCATTCCTACCACCAGCTCCACGTAAGCCGGTTCGGCCTGTACGCCGCGTTTCGCGAGCTCCGGCATAAAAAGCGCCGCGATTTCGGCATCGCTCTTCTGCTGGATATACTGGTGGTTGAACCACTTGCCTTTTTCGTAATCGAACTTGGCGCCGCTCTTGCTGCACCGTTCCAGCGAGAAGTGCGCCACCAGCTCGTCCATCGACATGATTTCCTGGTCGTTCCCCGGGTTCCAACCCAATAAGGCCAGGAAATTCACCACCGCTTCGGGCAGGTAGCCGCTTTCGCGGTAGCCCGACGAGACTTCGCCTGTTTTCGGGTCTTTCCATTCCAGCGGGAAAACCGGGAAGCCCAGCCGGTCGCCGTCGCGCTTGCTCAGCTTGCCGTTTCCTTCGGGCTTGAGCAGCAAAGGCAGATGGGCGAAAGCCGGCATCGTATCGGCCCAGCCTAAGTACCGGTACAACAGCACGTGCAGCGGCGCCGAAGGCAACCATTCCTCGCCGCGGATTACATGCGTCACTTCCATCAGGTGGTCGTCGACGATATTGGCTAAGTGATAGGTAGGCAAGCCGTCGGCCGATTTATACAGTACCTTGTCGTCGAGGATGGAAGAGTTGATTACCACCTCGCCGCGAATCAGGTCGTGCACGGTAACCGCTTCGTCGGGCTCGATTTTGATACGAACCACAAATTGCGCGCCGCTGTCGAGCAACGCCCGGGTTTCGGCTTCGGGCAACGCCAGCGAGTTGCGCATCTGCATCCGGGTAGACGCGTCGTACTGGAAATTCGCGATTTCTTTCCGTTTCTCTTCCAGCTCGGCCGGGGTATCGAAGGCGATATAGGCCAGCCCGGCATCGAGCAACCGGTCGACGTATTCCTTATAGATTGCTTTCCGTTCGCTTTGGCGGTACGGCCCGTACTGGCCGCCGTTGTGCACGCCTTCGTCGAAACGGATACCGAGCCAGCCGAGCGCTTCCACGATATACGCTTCGGCGCCGGGCACGAACCGTTGCGAGTCGGTATCTTCGATACGGAGTATCACCTCGCCGCCCTGTTGCCGGGCAAACAAATAATTATATAACGCGGTACGGACACCCCCGATGTGCAGCGGCCCCGTGGGGCTGGGTGCGAAACGAACTCTTACTTTCCTTTCCGTCATGACTAAAAAACTAATATGGATTCATTATAAACGGGGCAAAAGTAGCCTTTTTTCCTCATATTTCATTCCCTTTTACAAGAGAAGAATCGCAAAATTTGTACAGCCTAAAGTTTTTACGTACATTTCGGGGCAAAACTGAAAAATATGAAACTAAATAAACTGCGCATTCCCCCGCTCTTTTATTTTATCTTTACCGCCTTGCTCATTTCGTACTTTTTCCCCCGGGAAGGGAAATTCAAATACCAGTTCAACGAAGGAAAACCGTGGCGGTACGGGCTGCTTACGGCGGCGGGCGACTTCCCGATTTACAAAACCGACGACGAGGTGGAGGCGGCCAAAGACAGCGTATCGCGTGCCGTACAGCCTTATTTCAGGCTCGATGCCAAGATAGAAACGGACGCGATAGAGAAGCTGCGCAAAGATTACCGCGAGTCGTTGCACCAAAAGGTAACGGCCAGCTACATGCGGTATATCGAAAACTCGCTTACCCGCCTGTACGACAAGGGCATCGTGGCTCCCGAGGAATTGCAGAAGCTGAAAGCGGAGAAGCACAGCCAGATTAATTTAGTGGAGAACAATATCGCCAAGCCGGCCTACACGGCCGATTTGTATACGGTAAAGAGCGCGTACGAGTTTATTATCGACAATTGTCCGCCGTACCTGGATAAGAACACGCTGAAATCGTGCGACATCAACAATTACCTCACGGAAAACGTGTTCTACGATGCCGACATGACCCGGAAAATCAAAGACGAGCGGCTGAAAAACATTCCGCTGGCCTCGTGCATGGTACAGGCGGGCGAGCGCATAGTTGACCGGGGCGAAATCGTGGATACACATATAT
>DBGBSM010000607.1:0-3047 GCA_048468815.1 Parabacteroides sp. | reverse complement strand
TTACGGCCGCTTTGTTAACTGCGGTAGGTATTCTAACCGGGCGGCTCATAAAAACCGTTTCCCCGGATAACCGGTCGTTTTTCCTGTCGTTGTTGCCGCCGGCCGCCCTGCTGTTCGTGCATTTCGATTTCAATTACCGGCTCCAGGGTACCGTGGCGTACTTGCTGGCGCTGGCCGCCTTGTGGGGGTACACCCGGATACGAAAGCCCGGCCAGCGGTTGCTGGCCGGCGTACTGCTGGTAGCCGTTTTGTACATAGCCGCCGGGCCGGTAACGTTTTTATTTGCCGTTACCGCGGTGCTCTGGGAACGGATTCGGCCGGGCGGGTTTTCGTTTTCCGTTTTTATTCTTCCGCTCCTGGCGGCGATACTCGCTTTCGGTACGGTGTATTTCGCCTTCGCCGGCGAGTTCCGTTACGTCTTCCTGCCCGATGCTTACTACCAGGCGAAGTTGCAGCCGGGCGCTATCCTGTATTTGTCGTGGGCGCTTTTGCCGTGCATCCTCGTGGCGGCTTTTTATACCGGTAGAAAAAAGATTTCTTCCAAAGGAAAATATGCCTGGTACGGCGTACAACTGCTGCTGCTCGGCGCCCTGCTTTACCGGGGCATACCGAACTATTCCGACCGGAAGTCGATGAAAATGAAAGAGATCGATTACTACGCCCGTACCGGGCAGTGGGACAGCCTGGAGCGAGCCTGCCGCGGACGCCAGACCAATTACCTGTATCTCAATTACCTCAACCTGGCTTTGTCGAGCCGCGAAAAGCTGGCCTCCGAGGCGTTCGCCTTCGACCAGAAGGGCCCGCTGGGCTTGCAGGTAAACTGGAATAAAACGGCGCACGTATCTACCTTGCTAAGCGATATTTACTGGAGCGTGGGCGCAGTGGCTTTGTCGCAAGAGATGGCGTTCGAAGGGTTCGTGGGGCAACCCAATCCGCGGCTGTTGAAGCGATTGGTGCAAACCAACCTCATTTACAGGTATTATGCGGTGGCCGAAAAATACATCGCCTTGCTCGAAAAAACGGTTTATTACCGGGAATGGGCGGCCGCGCAACGGGCATTTCTGTACAACGACGCGGCGCTGGAAGCCGATTCGCTTCTGGGCGGCAAGCGGAGGTGCCTCCCGGAAATCAATTCGCTGGCCTTGTCCGACGGCATCGACACCGAGTTAAGGCGGATTGCCGAGAGCAATCCGCAGCACCGCGCCACGATTCAGTTCTTAGGACTGGTTCATCTGACCGGGAAAGACCTGGAAACCTTCCGCACGCTGGTGGAAAAGTATTACGGTACCCGGGTGCTTCCCGCGTTGCCGGTGAGTTTCCAGGAAGCGGTGATCGTATATGCCGAAAACGACCCGGCGTATTGGGCGCGGTACGGCGTATCCGATGCCACGGCGCGGCGCTACCGGGCATATAAGAAATTGTTGTTACAGAACCGCGGACGTGGGGATGTGCGGGCGGTGATGGCGCAGCCGTTCGGAAATACGTTCTGGTATTATTTGATGTTCAAGTAGTAAAATGTGGCGAAGGATGAATAAATACAGCTTGCTTTTATGCCTCGTACTGTCCGGATTGCTTGCCTGTTCCGGAAAAGTGGAACCCGGCGAAACGGTGGATGCGCTTCCCGCTATCCGGCCCGATTATGCCGGCGTAACCGTGCCGCCGAATATTGCCCCGCTGAATTTCAGCGTGGAAACGCCGCATACCGATGCGCAGGTTACGTTTTCGGGTAAGAACGCGGATTTTACCGTGCGGGAAAAGAACGGGCAGTTTTATATTCCCGCGCGGCGTTGGCGGAGGTTGCTGGCCGGCTCGGTCGGTGATACCGTACGGGCTACCGTGCGGATAAAGACCGAAACCGGCTGGAAAGAATATGCACCCTTCGGTATCGAAGTGGCGAAAGAACCGGTCGATTCGTACCTGGCTTACCGGTTAATCGCTCCCGGCTACGAGTTGTGGGACGAGATGGGCATTTACCAGCGCGACCTGCAAAGCTACGCGCAGCAAGCTATTTACGAAACCCGGATGACGCAGCAGAATTGCGTGAACTGCCATTCGTTCTGCATGCAGAACCCGGAAAAGATGCTTTTCCACATGCGCGACAATTTTGCCTGTACGGTGCTGGTCGACGGGGATAAAATAGAGAAGCTGGATACGAAAACCGGCGAAACGATGTCGCCCCTGGTATATCCTTCGTGGCATCCTTCGGGCCGGTTCGTGGCTTTTTCGGTGAATCAGACCAAGCAGGCGTTCCATACCGCGCACCCCAACCGGGTGGAAGTGTTCGACCAGGCGTCGGATGTGGTGGTGTACGATGTGCAAAAGCACGAAATCGTCACCTCTCCGCTGCTGTTTTCAAAGGGCTGCTTCGAAACGTTTCCCACGTTTTCGCCCGACGGCAAAACGCTTTATTTCTGCTCGGCGCCCGCCCGTGCGATGCCCGATGAGTTCGAACAGGTGAAATACAGTTTGTGCAGCATCGCCTTCGATGCGGAAACGCGTACGTTTGGGCAAACGGCGGATACGCTTTACAACGCGGTGGCGGGAGGCAAGAGCGCATCTTTCCCGCGGGTGTCGCCCGACGGCCGCTACTTGCTGTACACCTTGTCGGGGTACGGTAACTTTTCCATCTGGCACAAGGACGCCGATTTGTACCTGGCCGATTTGCACACGCTCGAAAGCAAACGGCTCGACCGGGTGAACAGCAACGACGTGGAGAGTTATCACTCGTGGTCGTCGAACAGCCGTTGGTTCGTTTTCAGCAGCCGGCGCATCGACGGTTTGTATACGCGCCCTTATATCGCCTACGTGGACGAAAGCGGCGAGGTGAGGAAGCCTTTCTTGCTTCCGCAGAAAGAAACGGATTTCTATTTCCGTTCCATGCAATCGTATAATATACCGGAGTTTATTACCGGGCCGGTAGCTTGCAATCCGTACGCCGTTTCGCGGAAAGTACGGAACGAGGCGGGTATACAGGTGAAGAGCGCTTTCCGGTAACGGAGTATGCGCGCGTTATTTTGTTTCCGGGCAATGGATTGTGTGTTTTCATT
>DBGBSM010000606.1:0-3916 GCA_048468815.1 Parabacteroides sp. | reverse complement strand
TATTTGCATACGAACTTACGCTATAAATCGTATACGTATGAATAGAAAGAACCTTGCCGATAAGCTATTGCCGTCACGCAAGCGAAAGATAACGGCTATCGTACTGGCCGGCATTATCGGCGGCGCGGCTGTGTTTACGATGTATATGGCCCGTGTACATACTTACCTGGGCGACGACCCTGCTACCTGCGTGAACTGCCATATCATGGGGCCGTATTATGCAACCTGGTCGCATAGCTCGCACAGCCGGAACGCCACCTGTAACGATTGCCATGTACCCCATACCGGTTTTGCACGCAAGTGGTTTTTCAAAGGAAAAGACGGATTACGCCATGCCGCCATTTTCACCATGCGGGGCGAGCCGCAGGTAATCCGGGCTATCGACGAAAGTGCCGCCGTTATCATGGAAAACTGCATCCGTTGCCACAACCAGTTGAACACCGAATTCGTAAGCACCGGCAAAATCACCCACGAAATGGTAAAACAGGGCGAAGGAAAGGCCTGCTGGGATTGCCACCGCGATATTCCTCACGGCGGAACGAACAGCCTGTCGTCGGCGCCGGATGCGTTGGTACCTTATCCGAAAACGGCGACGCCGCAATGGCTGAAAGAGTTAATCGAGTAATAAGCAAAAACATAAATAAAAATACCTATGGAAAAGAAAGTCAAATCATGGCAAGGTTGGTTGTTGTTCGCAGCGACGATGGCCGTTGTTTTTATACTGGGCATGTTGGCTTCGTCGGTTATGAGCCGGAAAGCCGAAATCGCCAGTGTATTCAATAACAAGAAAGTGAAAATCGAGGGAATCGAAGCCCGGAACGACATTTTCGGCGAGAACTATCCGCGCGAGTATCAAACCTGGACGCAAACGACCGACACCACGTTCGCAAGCGAGTTTAACGGTAGCCAGGCGGTCGACGTATTGGGGCAACGCCCTGAAATGGTGGTGCTCTGGGCCGGATATGCTTTTGCCAAAGATTACTCTACTCCCCGCGGACACATGCACGCCATCGACGACATCCGCCATTCGCTGCGTACGGGCGCTCCGATGACGGACACCGACGGCCCGCAGCCTTCTACCTGCTGGACTTGCAAGAGCCCGGACGTGCCTCGTTTGATGGAGAGCATCGGCGTAGAGGCTTTTTACGATAATAAATGGGGGGCTATCGGAAAAGAAATCATGAATCCGATAGGATGCGCCGATTGCCATGAACCGGAAAATATGAACCTGCATATCAGCCGTCCCGCTTTAGTCGAAGCGTTCCGGCGGCAGGGAAAAGACATCACGAAAGCCACCCCGCAGGAAATGCGCTCGCTGGTTTGCGCACAATGCCACGTAGAATATTATTTCAAAGGCGACGGGAAATACCTTACCTTTCCGTGGGACAAAGGTTTTACGGTAGAGGATATGGAAGCCTACTACGACGAAACCGGCTTTGCCGACTTTACGCATGCTTTGAGCCGTGCGCCTATCCTGAAAGCGCAGCATCCGGATTACGAAATTTCCCAGATGGGAATCCATGCCCAACGCGGAGTTTCGTGCGCCGATTGCCATATGCCTTACAAAAGCGAAGGAGGGATGAAGTTCAGCGACCATCATATCCAGAGTCCGTTAGCCATGATCGACCGCACCTGTCAGGTTTGCCACCGCGAAAGCGAAGAAACGCTCCGCAACAATGTATACGACCGCCAACGGAAAGCGAAGGAAATGCGCGACCGGTTGGAAAAAGAATTGGCCAAAGCGCATATCGAAGCGAAATTCGCCTGGGACAAAGGTGCTACCGACGCCCAGATGCAGGAAACGTTGCAATTGATACGTCAAGCCCAATGGAGATGGGATTTCGGCGTGGCTTCGCACGGAGGCGCGTTCCATGCTCCGCAGGAAATCCAGCGCATTTTGGGGCATGGCTTGGATAAGGCGATGCAGGCCCGTTTGGCTACCGCTAAAGTATTAGCCAAATTAGGATATACCGACGACGTTCCGATGCCCGATATTTCAACCAAAGAAAAGGCGCAGAAATACATAGGGCTCGATATGGAAAAAGAACGGTTGAATAAACAGAAATTCCTCGATACGGTAGTTCCGGAATGGATTCGGGAAGCCAAAGCGAACAACCGGTTGGCACAGAATAGCTGATACGAGCGATAACACTAACCCCGATTACCATGTGGAGTTCTCCCTGGCGATATAAAGAAGGTTTTGCGATAAGTGCCGGTTTAATACTGACCGGCCTTATTCTTCAGTTTACCACCGGCCCGGTGAATACCGGATTGCTGCATTATCCTTTTAACCTGATAGCCGGTTCGGTTTATCTGTTCGTACTGGCCGGCATTTATTTCTTTTCCGGGCGCATCCGGGCGTTACGGTGGTTTACCGGTTACGAAGCGGCGGTTACTTCCATCTTGCCCTTTTTAGTGCTGGTAGTAACGATGGGGCTTATTCCGCAAATCCAGCCCGGCCGGGAAACAGGCCGCAGTTTCGGCTTTTCGGATATGCTGTCGGCCTGGCCTTTCGTGTTGCTTTTCGTGTATTTTATTTCGGTACTCGGACTGGTTACGTTGCGCCGGTTAGCGCATCCCCGCACAAAAGATATTCCTTTCTTGCTGAATCATGCCGGCTTGTTCCTGGCGCTTACCGGAGCTATCCTGGGGAACGGCGATTTGGTGCGTTTACGCCTTACCTCGCACGAAGGAAAACCGGAGTGGCGGGCGGTCGACAGCCGGGGCGAATGGCACGAGCTTCCGCTGGCTATAGAGCTTCTCCGTTTTACCATCGACGAGTATCCTCCCAAACTTATGCTTATCGACAATGAAACCGGGAAGGCGCTCCCGGAAGCGCAACCGGAAAACCTGGCGGTAGAAGATTCGGTTTCGTCCGGTACGATAGCAGGATGGGAAATCGAGGTGAACCGGTTATTGCCGCTCTGTGCCGGCGTAGCGGACAAAGACACGGTGAATTTCGTACCGTATCCCTCGTTAGGAGCTACTACCGCCGTATATGTAACGGCACGCCGAGCAGCTACCGGGCAGCTAACCGAAGGGTGGGTGAGTTGCGGAAGTTTCCTGTTTCCGTACAAAGCGCTCCGGCTAACCGAACAGGTCAGTTTGGTAATGCCCGATCGGGAACCCCGCAAATTTTCGTCGGAAGTGAAAATCTATACACAGGATAAAGCCGTTTATACGCCGGTAATCGAAGTAAATCGCCCGTTCAGTGTAAACGGCTGGAAAATATACCAGTTGAGTTACGACGAGTCGAAAGGGAAATGGAGCGATTACAGCGTATTCGAACTGGTGAACGACCCTTGGCTGCCGGTAGTTTACACCGGAATAGGCATGCTGATTGCCGGCGCGGTTTGTATGTTCGTGTTTGCACAAAAAAGAAAAGAATTATGATTACCTGGACACACTTTCTCTTTTTTGCCTTGCCGGCGTTCCTCTGCTGGAGTGCGGCTGCCTATATCGCTTGGAAAAAAACTCCCGCCGATGCTGCGATGCCGTTGAATGCGTTGCCGGTCGGTGGCCGGAATGCCGTACTTTCGGGTAACGAACGAACCGCCGTATGGCTTACCGGGGCGGGTATTCTCGTGTTTCTTGCTTTTATCGCCGGTTTGTGGATTTCGTTGGAACGGCCTCCGTTACGTACCATGGGCGAAACCCGGTTATGGTATTCTTTCTTCCTTCCGGTAGCCGGGGTGATTACCTATATCCGGTGGAGATACAAGTGGATTCTTACTTTCAGTACCTTGTTGGCTGTCGTTTTTATCGGAGTAAACCTGTTCAAACCCGAGATTCATAATAAAACGCTGATGCCGGCTCTCCAAAGCGTGTGGTTCGTTCCGCATGTCATCGTGTATATGTTTGCGTATGCCGTGTTGGGTGCGGCTGCTGTCGTGGCGTTGTATTTGCTTTTCGTACG
>DBGBSM010000605.1:0-3127 GCA_048468815.1 Parabacteroides sp. | reverse complement strand
TTTACACCCAGTTCTTTCCGGGCTGCCAGTTCTTGCAGGATGTCGGTAGCGGGCGTGATGGGGTAACTTCCCAGGAACAGTTGCAGCCCTGCCTTTTCGGCAGCGGCAATCAGGCCGTACGCAGCGGCTTTGTTTCCGTTGATATCGGTATAGAAACCGGGCGTAACCTTCTTGCCTTCCACCCGGTAGGTCGAAGCCGAGGCATGGGTGTTGTGCCCGTAGTTGTATCCGTCGGTAAGCGCCTTGATGTTGGCTTGGGCGATAGCCGGTTTCTTGGCGAATTTATTTTGCAGCATGTGCATGGCGTAGTCGAGCGGACGCTCGAACAACCAGCACACCAGTCCGAGGGCGAACATGTTTTTACAGCGGAGCGCCGATTTGTTGTCGAGTCCGAATTCGGCCAGCCCGTCTTTTACCATCGACGAAATCGGGGCGGCGATTACCTGTACGCCTCCCAAACCCAGTTCGGCGAACGGGTTATCGGTTGTATAGAGCGCCTTTTCCAAGTCGCTTTTTTGGAACGAATCGGTATCGATTACCACGATGGAATCGGGTTTGAGGTGTTTTACGTTTACTTTCAGTGCCGCCGGATTCATCGCAACCAATACGTCGGCCTTATCGCCGGGGGTAAGTACGTTGCGCGAGCCTAAATGCACCTGGAAACCGGAAACGCCGCTCAAGGTGCCTTGGGGCGCCCGTACTTCGGCCGGGTAATCGGGGAACGTAGAGATTTCGTTTCCCAACAGGGCCGACAGGTTGGAGAAAATGGTACCGGTTAATTGCATGCCGTCGCCGGAGTCGCCGGAAAAACGGATCACTACCTTGTCCAGTTTCGTTACTTTTGCTTGTTCTGCCATAACTTGTTTATTTATATAACTTATCAACTAATCGTCGGTAACAAGGCCGGGGCTTCACGGAATACACCTTATTATATATAAGGAGAGAGCGTGGCTTTTCACGGGAAAATAACCCGGATTGGCGAGCCGGCCGTTACCGGTTCGGGCCATATAACACGATGGACGGGGCGGCAAAGCGCTTGATGGCCTTCCGGCTCCTCCTTTTTCTTCCGGCAGGGTTGTTTTCCGGAAAACAAAATAGCCGCGTCCGGGGTAAACCGGTACTCGCCCGGTATGCGTGCCGGTTGCAAAGTAAACAATAAAGTCGGCGAGTTCAAAACATTTCGGGGAGTTTCTATTATTATTCCATTTGTCCGATATGGGTTTCATTTATACGGAAAAGCCGGAGAATTTTCAATAAAACATCAGCCGGAAGGCTAAAACGCCGACAAATAGATACTGATGTCGGTCGACGGCAGGTTGAAGTTCCCGGCCACGTACCGGTTCACCATTTTGCCGCAATACATGTATACGCCGGCCCGGAATCCCGCATCCAGCTTCACCATCGTTTGCAGGTTGCCTTTCTCGCCCATCGACAGGATAAGGGGAACGAAGATATTGCTTACCGCCATCGAGGTGGTACGCGCCACGTGGTTGCTCACGTTCGGGCGGCAATAATGCAACACCCCGTACTGTTCGAATATGGCCGGGTCGGAAGGGGTAAGGCAGCAAGTGGTTTCGAAACAACCGCCGTGGTTCACCCGCAGGTCGATGAGCAGCGAGCCGCGTTTCATGGTGCGTATCAGTTCCTCGGCGATGATATAGCGGTGGCGGGTATCGAGGTACCGCATGGCGCCGATTACCACGTCGGCCGACAGGAAAGCGTTATGCAATACTTTGGGATGAAAATTGGAAGTGAACACTTTCATCCCCACCGCTTGCTGCAAGGCGCGCAACTTGTATATGTCTTCGTCGAATACTTTTACCAGCGCCCCCAGGGCCAGCGCCGTACGGGCGGCTACCGTACCGGCGTTACCGGCGCCTACGATAACTACTTCGGTAGGCGAAACGCCCGGCACGCCACCCATCAGGATTCCTTTCCCGCCGTGCACGTTGCTCAGCAGCTCGGAGGCAATCATAATCGAGGTGGAGCCTTCTATCTCGGAAACGGCGCACGATACCGGCAGGCCGCCCTGCTCGTCGGCCAGCAACTCGTAGGCGATGGCCGTGATGCGCTTCGCCGCCATCAAGGCGACGGCTTCGGCGGCAAACACGTTGAGTTGTATCATGGAAAACACAGTGGCGCGGGGTTTCATCAGCACTACTTCTTCGGGAGTGGGAGGCAGTATCTTGAAGAGAATGTCGGCCTGGTACACTTCGGCCGCCGTATCCACGATTTCGGCGCCGGCCTCGGCAAAATAGCAATCGCCGTAATTGATTCCCAGTCCCGCATCTTTCTCGACCAGTACGCGGTGGCCGCAGTCGGTAAGCACGTCTACCGCCTCGGGGGTAAGCGCCAGCCGGCGTTCTTCGCCGCACCGCTCGCGGGGAATACCGATTAAAAGGCGGTTGTTCGTTTTGCCCAGCTCTTTCAGAAGCTCTTGGGGGATATATCCCGGATTGGCCCGGTTACCGTCTGCCGCGTCCATACGTTATAGTATTTTTTCGAGTTCGTCCGTTATTTTCCGTACATCCGCCTCGTCGTCCATCTTTCCTGCATCGAATACACAAGTGGCGCGGCCGTAAAAAGGCTCGCGTTTTTCCAAGGCGCCGGCAATGAAACCGCACAATTCTTCCCGGCTCTTGTCTTTTACCAGCGGGCGGCTTTGCTTCGCTTTTTCGAGCCGGGCGGCCAGCTCGGTAACCGGTACTTTCAAATACACGGTAGTGCCGCACCCGTTCATAAACTCCATATTGTCGTAAAAGCAAGGAGCTCCTCCGCCGGTAGCCACCAGCACGTTTTCGAACTCGCCCACTTCGTGCAGCAAGGCGCGCTCGATTTCGCGGAATCCGCTTTCGCCCCGCTCGGCGAACAACCGGCTTACGCTTTTCAGGTACCGGTTCTCGATGTAACAATCCAGGTCGATAAACGAAAGACCCATGCGCCGGGCCAACAACCGGCCTACCGTAGTTTTGCCGGCTCCCATGTATCCGATTAAAAAGATGCGTTTCATATTTCGGGGCGGAATGTTTGTTGCAAAAGTAACAGTTTCCCGGCAGAATCGTTGCCGAAAGGCATTTTATTCGGGGAGAAAATGCAAAAAAACGGGGAAGGGGAGGCGGTTTTACAC
>DBGBSM010000604.1:0-4548 GCA_048468815.1 Parabacteroides sp. | reverse complement strand
GCCCGCGAGTTGGTGGAGGGACAATACGATATTTCCGCTTTCAAGTGGGCGTATGCTCCGGTAGTTACAACCGGCGAGGAAATCGGCCTGGCCCGGTGGGGGCTGGTTCCTTATTGGGTGCGAACGGAAGACGAAGCCGGTAAAATCCGGCTGAAAACGTTTAACGCCCGTGCCGATACGCTTTTCGAAAAACCTTCGTACCGGCAGGCGGCCCGGTCGCGCCGGTGTCTGATTCCTTCGACGGGCTTTTTCGAGTGGCGGCACGAAGGTAAAAAGAAAATTCCTTATTTTATTTACTTGCCCGACGAACCGGTTTTTTCTATCGCCGGCATTTACGACGTATGGAAAAATTCGGAAACGGGCGAACGGGTGGATACGTTTTCCATGATTACCACGGACGCCAATCCGATGATGGCGTATATTCACAATTCCAAGCAGCGGATGCCGGCCGTGTTGTCGCGTAACGACGAGGAACGCTGGCTCGACCCGCGCCTTTCGGAAGCGGATGTTTTGTCGCTGCTGTTGCCTTTCGACGAAAGCCAAATGGATGCGTATCCGGTAAAAAACGATTTCCTGCGCAAACCGGCTACCGACCCTTCCATCCTGGAGCCGGCCGCTCCGGAGCTTCCGTTCTGAGAGGAATACGTTCTTCTTTCACGTATATAGCCTGGCGAACCGGGTTGTATTTATCCGGCATTTCGTATCTTTGTTCCCTTGAAACGACGATAGGCTGAACTCCTCCGGTTGCATGTCGCATCCGGGTTGTGCTATCTTTACCCGAAATAACTGCAATTCGTTAACCATGAACAGAAAACTGTGTTTCTATCTGATCGCTATCGCCCTGTATCCGTTGCTGGTATGTGTTTTTATCCCTTTTTCGCAACCGGGAGTGCATGTAATCGACAGTTCCGCAGAGGTGAGTTTCTGGCTGGGCCCTTGTGTGGCGGTCTGGCTGGTTAGCCTCGTTATTGCGCGCCTTTGGTTGCGGGCTGCCTGGCATGCCACGCTGGCTTTTGTGGTAGGGATAGGGTTGGCAAGCGTAATCGAGGCGTCGCCTATGCTGGTAAAAGCCTGCTTGTTGCGTCCGTACGAAGAACGAGACGATTCGGGTACGTTGCATATAAAAGGTACGCGTATGTACGGCGCCAACCACGGCGTGTTTACGTATTATACCGAAGACGGGCGCATCCGTAAAACCGAAACCTGGACGAACGGCCGGATGGACGGCGAGTGTTGCATTTATTACGAGAATGGTTTGCCGGCTGAAAAAGGAAAGAAGAAACGCGACGAGCAGTTGGGCTTGTGGAACGATGCGTTCGACGTCCGGTACGGCCGTTGGGAATTTTACCGGGAAGACGGTACGCTCGACGACGTACGTGTGTATGAGGAAAACAAGGTGGTGCGCTCGGAGAAGTACGAGTTGTGCCGGATAAAAACCGACGACGGTACGTACCGGATATGCCGCCTTTCGGACCGTTCGCCTTTCACGGGCGAGATAGAGAAAAAAGCCGTTTTCGAAGAATATCCTTCCCCTTATTTATATACCGCGCATCTTGTCGACGGGATGATGGAAGGGGAGTGGCGCAGCCATTACGATTTGCCGGGTTATCCGCTGGCTTCGAAAGGAACTATCCGGAAAGGGCGTGCCGAAGGTGCGTTTACGGCTTTTCATCCGAACGGACAGCGCTGGTCGGAAGCTATTTACCGGAACGGTCGGCTGGAGGGGGATTACACGGTTTATTATGCCGACTCGGTTGCCTCCGGGCCGAAAGGGCCGGTACAGCATCGCAGTATGTATGTGGGCGGCGAGCAGAACGGTGTTGCCCGCTGGTGGCATCCCAACGGCGTGCTTGCCAAAGAGGCCGTATACGTAAACGGAAAGCGACACGGGGCTTATCGCCGTTACGATGAGCGGGCGCAACTCGTTGAAGAGTCTTTTTACCGGAACGACAAAAAGCACGGTCATGGCAAAACCTACCTTTCCGATGGCGGCTATACGGATACGGAATATTACGAGGGTGAAATAATCGTGAAGCGCGAGTATGATTCCGGCGGCCGGTTAAAATCGGTCGGGATGCCCGGGGACGACAGTGCCGGGCAATACGGCGCAGGCGAACCTGAACCCGATAAAGAGGCGGTTGAAACGGAATAACGCCGCAGGCGTCCGGCTGGCGCTTGTTTCGCTTTGCTGTCCGGATAGGAGAAAAGATTTTTCTGCTTTACGGTAAACGGGAGGGAATTTCGGTTACGTGTAGTGCAGCGGTTCCGGAGTTCATACATTCCTGTTGGCTTTTGCTGTCTACCGAAAGTATGGCTTTTACAAACTTACGAACAAAAGTTTTTCTTTCGGCGGAAAGGAGTAAAAGGTTTTCCTTGCAAAGTCAGGAACGACCTTTACCACAGTGGGGTTTCACTTTTTTGTCATATACTTTGATAAGGCGAAACGGCTTGTTGTAGAAAGAAAGGGAGTAAGAGCCGATTTTTATGATTAATTCTCTGTGACTCCGTGCTTTTGTATTTATTTTTGTGTAGTGTATAACCTGGATGCGAATGATAAATACGTGTACTTATGAAAAAAACAGGAATTGGTTTGATGCTCTGGCTGGTGGCGGTTGCTGCGGCTTACGGGCAAGGCAAGGTGCTCGAGTCGAAGAAGTTCGCCAGTAAAATCCTGAACAGGGAGGTGGCGTATTCTATTTATTTGCCGGAAGATTACGGCGTGTCGGAACGGATGTATCCGGTGCTCTACCTGTTGCATGGCTGGTCGGATAATGAAACGTCGTGGCTACAAATGGGCCATGTAAAAACCATTGCCGACAATGCGATTGCTTCGGGCTGTGCCACGGAAATGATTATCGTAATGCCGGATGCGGGAGAAACGTGGTACGTCGATTCGTACGACGGAAAGGAAAGGTACGAGCAGATGTTTTTCGAGGAGTTGATTCCGTATATCGAAAGTACGTACCGCGCCCGTCCCGACCGGCAATACCGGGCGATTGCCGGCTTGTCGATGGGTGGTTACGGCTCGTTTCTGTACAGCTTGCATCATCCGGATTACTTTACGGCTTGCGCTCCGCTGAGTGCGGCGATATATACCGACGAAATGATGGAAAAGAGCAAAGGAAACGTGCGCGGTAAGTTGTTCGATAAGCTGTACGGGCCCGGTAATCTTACGGAACACTGGTATAAAAACAGCGTGTTGCATTTGCTCGAAAACCTGCCGGACGACCGGCGTCCCGATATATATTATTATATCGACTGCGGCGACGAAGATACGCTCTTGCACGGCAATAACCTGATTCACGAGCTGATGCAGAAAAAAGGCATCCGGCACGAGTTCCGGGTGCGCGACGGCGGCCATACCTGGACGTACTGGCGTACGGCTTTACCCGAAGTGATGCGGTTCGTCAGCGCCCGCTTCGACCGGAGCTAACGGACGGTAGAACGGGTCGAAACAGTTACCCGATACAGGTAAGAAAGCCGGCCGATTTAGTATAATCGGCCGGCTTTCTTATTATTTTCCGTAAAACTCTTGTCTATGCGTATTTTACGTTTATTATTTCATCGCGGCCTTTACCGAGTCGAGCAGTTTCTTGGCATTCGTATTGTCGGGCGAAAGGGTAACGGCTTCCGAGAGGTAATCGTTCGCCTTTTTGAAATCGGCGGTAGCTTCGGCTTTTTCCGCATTGTATTTATCCGGGTCGGAGGTTGCCAGCGGGGTAGCCTTTTGCAGGGTAACGGCTCCCGTATTGTAATACAACACGCCCAGGCTGTACAGCACATTGGTTTTCATTTTCTTATCCGTGATAATCAACGCTTGTTCGAAACAATCTTCCGCTTCTTTCACCTTTCCGGCTTTTTGCAATGCCTGCCCTTGTTTCATGGAATATCCGTACACTAACTTTTGCAGGTTGATGTTCGCCGGAAACTTTTCCATTCCTTTTTTGGCCGTAGCGATTAGTTGCGGTCCTTTTTTCATATCGTAATATGCTTTGGCAAGCCCTACATACGACGATTCGGCGTTGTAGTCGTTGTCGATACTCTTTTGAAAGTACTTGGCCGCTTCTTCCAGCTTGTCGGCTTTATCGGCGCATACGGCGCAGTTGAAAATAACGGTCGAGTCGTTCTTGCCGCTTTGCGTGAGGTAGGCATTGTACTTTTCAAAAGCGACGGCGTAATTTTTGGCTGTCAGGGCTTCGTTTCCTTCCTTTTTCAATTGTTCCGGGTCGGTAGTCTGTGCAAACAGGTTTAATGCAAGCAGGTTAGTAGCCAGTAAAAGAAATAATTTTTTCATGTTTCCTTGTTGTTTTAAAAATTTCGAACACCGAAGTTAGAAGGTGTACCGGTGGCATCCAAATGTTTTTATATTTTTTCATGATTATATACACAGCACAACAATCTATTTTTTCTTTCGGAATAGAACGCTGGAAAATAATAGGTTACCGGTCGATTCGGTGCTTTTCGTATGCGGGCCGGGCAAAACGGATATAGATAAAGACTGCCAGCAATGCGCATCCGGCGCCGGCGAGGTAAGCCGTTCCGATAGAA
>DBGBSM010000603.1:0-3023 GCA_048468815.1 Parabacteroides sp. | reverse complement strand
CCAATAGACAACGTTCCATTCAGGACGTTTGAAAAACTCTTGTTTTTTGTATTGCAAGAAGACGAAATCAAAACAAGACAGCTTAATACGATCAGTGTTTTTTTCATTTTACTTTTTCCTTTTGGTCAAATTTGCCTCGATCTTTATCCGACCCGTTCATCTTTAACGCCGTGTGCATCATGCGGTCTACCAAATGGACGGTCGGGTAACTGCCCGAATTACTGTATTCCATCGACAAGATGATGCCCGAACAATCGTCCAGTTTCTTCCGCCGTCCGAAAGGGAGGGGTAGAATGAATACCCGATTATTTTCCTCTCGGCGCGGGCTATCTTCACGAACTTTACTTCCTTCAGGAGTATCAGAGCGCTCGTACACAAAGTCGCTTCGGTTACCCGCCGTAAGTATCCGTTTACCTTTCACCTCGGCAATTTCTTCCGTTTCCTCCAGAAACGACTTACCGGTTTCGCCGGAAAGCGGATACAATTTCCGTTGCCGTTCGATAAAATCGTCCATTCGCTTTTCCCTTTGCCGGTGAATATTCTTACACAAACAATGCAGGGACACGCCCGTTTGTTCCCGAAAAGAAAAACGCATCGCATCCCTGCCTTTATATATACCTGTTAAAAACCTGCCGGTGCCTTACTTCCCTACCGTTACGGTAAGCGGCTGTTGCACACGAGCGGCAAAATCCTTCACGTAGGCAAACCAGCTTTCCGGCGTTTCGAAACCGGCCTGGCTCCAGCCGCCGCCGGTATAATACGTATAGCCGGTATCCTGCCCGTACTCGCCGAGCGCCAGCAAATGGCCGCAAGCCGTTTTCACATCGGTGAACGACGAGGGCGAAACCATCCCTACGTAAATAATGCCGTCGGCCGTTTCCGGTTCCGCATAAGCGGCATACCCGCCTTGCGCATCGAAGGCGGTAACGCCCCCTTCTTCCGGACGCAGCACGATGCCCGATGCCACCGTCATCCGCGGCGCCTGCATAGCGAAATGCTCCGACACCTTATTTAACTGGTTCCCGGCGTCGAGCGAAATCGTACGCGTTTCGGTAACCGTTTCGCCGGCCACGTCGAACGGCGCGTAGGTAAGACGGAACGTAACCCGCAAGGGGCCGTTATCCAGCACTTCCTGCTTTACATAGTTATTACCCAACCAAATGGTATCGTTGGCATACGGAGCCAAGGCACCCAAACCGAGCGTACGACCCACTTTGTAGCAGTCGAGCCCTTCGCCGTGATCGGCATGGTAAGAAGCCACGCCGGCCAGGTCGTCTTTATACCACTTGTCGATAACCAGCTTATCGGTTTTCTTCACCCAAATATCGATGCCGTTGCTTATTTCGCCCGTAGCCTCCAAGGCTGGTCCGTACATCCGGAAAGCCGCCTTGTCGTTCTCCCAGGCAAAATCGTCTTTCCGCTCCGGAACGAACCGGCCGTATACGCGCGGTTCGAAAGTTTCCGGCGTTCCCGGAGCTACCGAGTAAACGGCCGATTGGCCGGCAGCTACCGTGGCGGGGAAAAGGAGCGCCTGCACCTGTTCTGCTCCGTTTTTAACCAATTGGTAAGGTACCTGTTTCCCCGCAGGGTCGGTTACGATTACCTGCATACCCTCGGCAAGCGCCAGTTTACCGGCTACCGCTTGCCAGGGAATTTCTACCAATTCGCCCGAGCGGTCTATCGCCGACGAGTTGGTTACCGTTACGTCTACTTTCTTTGTTTGCGAGCAGGCGGCCAGCAACAAACAAACTACACAAAACAATCCGATTTTCTTCATGGCGCTCCGCTTATTTAGGTTGTTTACCGATATAAGCCAGGATACCGCCGTCGACATACAGGATATGGCCGTTTACAAAGTCGGACGCATCCGAGGCCAGGAACACGGCCGGCCCCGTTAAATCGTCGGGCGTACCCCAACGGGCTGCCGGCGTTTTGGCAATGATGAACGAGTCGAACGGATGGCGCGAGCCGTCGGGCTGTATTTCGCGCAGCGGAGCGGTTTGCGGCGTGGCGATATAGCCCGGGCCGATGCCGTTACACTGGATATTGTACTCGCCGTACTCGGAAGCGATGTTGCGGGTAAGCATCTTGAGGCCCCCTTTCGCTGCGGCGTAAGCCGATACCGTTTCGCGTCCCAGCTCGCTCATCATGGAGCAGATGTTGATAATCTTGCCGTGTCCCTTCTTTATCATGCCGGGGATTACGGCTTTCGAAACGATGAAAGGCGCGTTCAAATCCACATCGATTACCTGTCGGAACTCGGCAGCCGTCATGTCGCACATCGGAATACGCTTGATGATTCCGGCGTTATTTACCAGGATGTCGATTACTCCCACTTCTTTTTCGATGCGGGCTACCATCGCATTTACCTGTTCTTCGTTGGTAACGTCGCACACGTATCCGTACGCTTCGATACCTTTTTCTTTATAGGCGGCCAGCCCTTTTTGCACCAGCTCTTCCTTGATGTCGTTGAAAACGATTTTGGCGCCGGCTTCGGCAAACCCGGTCGCGATAGCGAAACCGATGCCGTACGATGCTCCGGTTACCAGAGCGATTTTACCTTCGAGAGAAAAATTTACCATGATATGATTGTTTTTACAGGTTGATTATCTAAGTTCGTCGATAGCGGAAAAGTCTTGGTCGCCGTAGTCGAGGTTTTCTCCTCCCATGCCCCAGATAAAGGTATAGTTGGTAGTGGCGGCGGCCGAGTGAATGGACCACTCGGGCGAAAGCACGGCCTGGTCGCCCTTCATCCAGATGTGGCGGGTTTCGTCGGGTTGCCCCATGAAGTGGCATACGGCCTGCCCTTCGGGCACTTCGAAATAAAAATAGGCTTCCATCCGGCGCGAATGCACGTGGGCCGGCATGGTATTCCATACGCTTCCCGGAGCCAGCTCGGTCATTCCCATCTGCAACTGGCAGGTAGGCAATACCTGGTTCACAATCATTTTGTTGATATTGCGGTGGTTCGACGTTTCGAGCGCTCCCATTTCGGCTACCACGGCATCGGCCTTGGTGATTTT